>NZ_CDWWXB010000048.1:12815-13813 GCF_977971855.1 Frankia sp. CoWAU3
CCGGCGGACCCGGACGATCCGGCGAGGTTCGCGGCGGTCCGCGCGGCCCTGGCCGCGGCACGGGCGACCCGGCCGCAGCCGGCTCGCGACGACAAGGTGGTGGCCGCCTGGAACGGCTTGGCCATCGCGGCGCTGGCCGAGGCCGGCGCGTTGTTCGACGAGCCGGACTGGATGCGGGCCGCCGAACAGGCCGCCGTCCTGCTCCGGGACGTGCATCTCGTCGACGGACGCCTGCGCCGGACGAGCCGGGACGGGCTGGTTGGCGTGAACGCCGGGGTACTGGAGGACTACGGCGACGTCGCCGAGGGACTGCTCACCCTGCACCAGGTCACCGGCGATCCGGAGTGGCTCGCGCTCGCCGGGACGCTGCTGGACATCGTCCGTGATCGGTTCGCGGCCTCTGACGGGGGGTTCTTCGATACCGCGGACGACGCGGAGGTGCTGTTGCGCCGGCCGCGGGACGACTCGGACTCGGCGACCCCGTCGGGCCAGGCTGCTGTCGCCGGTGCCCTGGTCAGCTACGCGGCGTTGACCGGTTCCACCGAACACCGGCCGGCCGCCGAGACGACGGTGGCGCGCGTCGCTCCGTTGCTGGCCCGGGATGCCCGGTTCGCCGGTTGGGCCGGTGCGGTCGCCGAGGCGCTGCTGGCCGGGCCGGCCGAGGTCGCGGTCGTGGACAGCCCGGCGCTGGAACGGCTCGCCCGCCTCGGCACGGCGCCCGGTGCGGTCGTGGTGACCAGCGGACCGCTGACCGTCGGCCGGGAAACGGCTGGGGTGTACGTGTGCCGGGACTTCGTCTGTGAGCTGCCGGCCCGGACCGCAGCCGAGGTGCGCCGCCAACTCGGGGTGAAGGTGGCCAGCTGACCGTCCCCTCTTCTTTCACTGGTGATGCGGTAAGCATGTTGCACTGGTGATGCGGTAAGACTGGTGGTGCGGTAAGCATGTAATTGTCACGAGGGGTTCTTCGGATCCGCTCTGGAGCGCCAGATCGGGCCTTC
>NZ_CDWWXB010000048.1:14195-17961 GCF_977971855.1 Frankia sp. CoWAU3
CCCACGGTGGTCGTGGACCGGGACGAGATCACGGTCATCGGGGTACTCGCGGCCGGCGGCGCCGCGCCCGGAGGAGGGCCGTCGGCGACGGGGGCCCGGATCCGGCGGTTCCGGGAGCAGACCCGTGAGGAACGGATCGCCATCGCCACGAAGGCCGAACATCGGTACAACCGCAAGGTGGCGTGGGGCGCGACCGTCGGTGACACCACCGAGCTGTTCACCGCGCTGTCCGTGCCGGTGATGACCCGGCTGCGCCAGCCGGAACGCCAGGTGCTCGACACCCTCGTCGACTCGGGGGTGGCGCGCAGCCGCAGCGAGGCCCTCGCCTGGTGCGTACGTCTGGTGGGCGAGAACGCCGACAGCTGGCTGCGCCAGCTCCGGGAGGCCATGGAACAGGTGGAGAAGATCCGCTCGGTGGGCCCTCGGCTGTAGCCGCCGGAGCCCCCGGTAGCCGCCGTGCGGGGGAAGGCTGTTAGTAGATGGCGAAGAGCAGCGCAATGTAGTGGCAGGTCGCGGCGACGAGGGTGAAGGGATGGAACACCTCGTGGTAGCCGAAGATCGTGGGTGCCGGGTCCGGTCGCCGGCAGGCGTAGACGACGGCGCCGAGGCTGTAGCAGACCCCCCACGAGCAGAAGTACCATCGAGGCGATCCCGGCCCGGTGGGCGAGCTCCGGGATCACGAAGACGGCTACCCAGCCGAGCGCGATGTAGAGCGGCACGGTCAGGTACCGCGGCGAGTGCAGCCACAGCATCCGGATGGCGACGCCGAGTCCCGCCCCTCCCCACACCACCGCCAGGACCACCCGAGCGGTCGTCGGCGGCATCGCAATCAGGGCGAAGGGGGTGTAAGTCCCGGCGATGAAAACAAAGATCATTGAGTGGTCGAGGCGTTTCATGCGCGCCCGGGCACGTGATGTCGACCACATCGTCCGGTGATAGAGGGCGCTCGTTCCGAAGAGGGCCGCAATACTCAGGGCGTAAACCGCGATACCGAGCCGGGCACGCAGCGTGGTAGCCAGTGCCACCGCAATGACGCCTAGTGTCAGGCTGATCGGGAAAGCGCCGGCATGTAGCCATCCCCGCATGCGCGGTCGCACCAGGTCACGCGGGTGCGAGGCGATGTCCGTCTGCGGAGGCCCGGCTGGCTGCTGTACGAGGGAAGCCACGCCGAGAACGATAGCCCGAGGGTTGCCGCCGTCACGAAGCGGAGCTGGACGGCAGCGGTCGGTCCGTATCGGTGCGTGATGGATCCGACGCTTCTGCGCACTCGCTATCGCGCGACTGCGGACGGAACGCGCGGTACAGTCTAATGATCCTGAACGTGGCCTCGAACTCCCCCTATATTGTGGGTTTTGTCTGAACGTCCACGAGTACGTTCGAGTTCTCAAGTGGGTACCTGCATATGGGAAGAGAGCGCGGCAGGTTCGACTCGACCGGAGGTGTGAGCTGTGACAACCGCGGCACAGGTTTCGGGGCTGGACGTGGCCCCCACGAGGCACGCCAGGCTGGTTGCCTGGGTGCGCGAGATTGCCGAACTCACTCAGCCGGATCGGGTTGAGTGGTGCGATGGATCAGAGGCGGAGTTCGATCGGCTGACCTCTCTTCTGATCGAGCAGGGGACCCTGGTCCGGCTGAATGACGAGAAACGTCCGAACAGCTTTTACGCCGCTTCGGACCCGGGCGACGTGGCCCGCGTGGAGGACCGCACCTACATCTGCTCCGAGCAGGCGGAGGACGCCGGTCCGACCAACAACTGGCTGGACCCTGCCGAGATGCGGGCCACGCTCCGGGGCCTGTTCGCGGGGTGCATGCGGGGTCGGACGATGTACGTCGTCCCGTTCTGCATGGGTCCGCTCGGCTCGCGCATCTCGGCCCTCGGTGTCGAAATCACCGACTCGCCTTACGTCGTCATCTCCATGCGGACGATGACCCGGATGGGAACGCCCGCCCTCGAGCAGCTTGGAACGGACGGTTTCTTTGTTCCGGCCGTCCATTCCCTGGGCGCTCCGCTGGAACCTGGCCAGGCCGATGTTCCGTGGCCGTGCAATACGACGAAGTACATTACCCATTTCCCGGAAACCCGGGAGATCTGGTCCTACGGATCGGGTTACGGCGGAAACGCACTGCTCGGCAAGAAGTGCTATGCGCTGCGTATTGCGTCCGTCATGGCCCGCGACGAGGGCTGGCTCGCCGAGCACATGCTCATCCTCAAACTGACGTCTCCCGCCGGCAAGGTCCACTACATTGCCGCCGCATTTCCGTCGGCCTGTGGAAAGACCAATCTGGCGATGCTCATCCCAACCCTGCCGGGCTGGCAGGCGGAGACTGTCGGTGACGACATCGCCTGGATGCGCTTCGGTGAGGACGGCCGGCTGTACGCGGTCAACCCGGAGGCCGGGTTCTTCGGGGTCGCCCCGGGGACCGGCGAGCAGACCAACCCCAACGCGGTCAGGACCCTCTGGGGCAACGCCATCTACACCAACGTGGCCAGGACCGATGACGGTGACGTCTGGTGGGAGGGGCTGACCAAGCAGCCGCCGGCGCGCCTCATCGACTGGAAGGGCCGCGACTGGACCCCCGAGTCCAGCGAGCCCGCCGCACACCCCAACGCCCGCTTCACCGTCCCGGCGGGCCAGTGCCCGACGATCGCCCCGGAGTGGGAGGATCCGCGCGGCGTGCCGATCTCGGCGATCCTGTTCGGCGGGCGCCGGGCGACCGCGGTGCCGCTGGTCACCGAGGCTCCCGACTGGCGGCGCGGGGTGTTCTTCGGCTCGATCGTCGCCTCCGAGACGACGGCGGCCCAGGCCGGAGCGATCGGCAAGCTGCGCCGGGACCCCTTCGCGATGCTGCCGTTCTGCGGCTACAACATGGCCGACTACTTCGCCCACTGGCTCGAGGTCGGGCAGAAGGCCGACCAGACGAAGCTCCCGCGGGTCTACTACGTGAACTGGTTCCGCAAGAGCCCGGAGGGCAGGTTCCTGTGGCCGGGATTCGGCGACAACAGCCGTGTCCTCGCCTGGATCGTCGGTCGCCTGGAGGGCACGGCAGCCGGGGTGGAGACGCCGCTCGGCGTCCTGCCGACGAAGGACGCCCTACCCGTTGACGGCCTCGACATCGCCGAGGAGGACCTCGAGACCCTGCTCACGGTGGACGTCGAGGTGTGGAAACAGGAGGCCCAGCTGATCCCCGAGCACTACCAGACGTTCGGGGAACGGCTTCCGGCCGCCCTGTGGACCGAGCACGAGGCGCTTGTCGAGCGGCTGAACAGGGCAGACTGAGCGGCTGACGCACCCAACCGCGAGCTCCGTCCGGGGAGCGCACCGCCGGCACGGCACTTCGTGGCAGCGCCTCGTGTGATACCCCCGAGCGGCTCGGCCGAAGGCCGAGCCGCTCGGCGGGCTCCCGGCCCGGCCCGTGGCGACCGGTCGGCCGGGTGCGGCCTTCCTTCGCCGGCCCGGCGCCGGACTCGTTCGTAACTCCGCGTCGCGTCCGTTGTTCCGCCGTCGGCGGGCCGCGTTCCTACCGAGTGTCGCGGTACGGCTCACCTGAGCGGAGCACCATCCGATAATGACCACCCCGCGGATCCCGCATGTTCGCCGGGGATCAATCCCTTCTCCGGGTGAATTTCCGGGAATTCCCCAGCCGGTTGGCTGAATTTCCTCCGACCCGCCCGACGGTGCCAGTCGGCGCCCTCTTTCGGGCCCGGTTTGGTTCGATCCGATCTCGATGACATGTCGAGACAACGAGTGTCCGATCATCGGCCCGC
>NZ_CDWWXB010000048.1:18296-20762 GCF_977971855.1 Frankia sp. CoWAU3
GGTCATCCGGCTCTCGTCGGTCGCCGGGCTCATGGATCCGGTGGCGACCTGCGGCCGGTCGGTGCCTGTTGCCCCGGTCGGTGCCCGTCGCCGGAGTCGGCGCAGGTCCCGGGGCTTCTGAACCGGGCAGGGAGCGGTGACCTGGCTTCCTCGGGCGGCCGCTCGTGGTCCGGCCTCCGACGGCGCCACGCGCGGCGGCTGATGCTCCGCGTCATGATCCGGACGCAATGTGACCGATCGGGGTGCGACGGGAACTCCGGGGTGCGAGACGTTCCCAGTTCTTAACGTAACGTGTTGTCGGAAGTGGGTCGCCATCATCGAGGGCTGCGGTTACCGTGGGAGCGCTAGCGTCTCAAGCCGTGGTCCGGCATGGTGCCGGACCTCTCGGGAGGCCCCTCGGTGCCGCAAGCGCGACTACACCAGGAGGCCGGTGCCCGGCCCCTGCAGGGGTCGGTCCCGGACTACCTCCGAGTAAGCGGGTGGGCGTGTGCCACGAACGCATGTCGTCGACACAAGCGTGCTGCTTTCTGATCCTGGCGCGCTGCTGCGGTTCGCGGAGCACAATGTCGTGCTCCCCCTCGTTGTCATAGGGGAGCTGGAAGGCAAAAGGAACCATCCGGAACTGGGCTGGTTCGCCCGGGAGGCACTACGCATCCTGGACGATCTGCGCATCCGGCATGGTCGCCTTGATCAACCGCTCCCGCTGGACAACGGCGGGATGCTACGGGTGGAACTCAATCACACCGATGCGGCGGTGCTTCCACCGGGGTTCCGGGTCGACACGAACGACTCGCGGATCCTGTGCGTCGTGATGAACCTCGCCCGCGAGGGTGCCGACGTCGTACTGGTCACGAAGGATCTCCCGCTGCGGGTCAAGGCGTCGGTGCTGGGGCTGCCCGCCGAGGAGTACCAGGCGCTGTCCCCGGTGGACACCGGCTTCTCGGGGATGGCCGAGCTCACCGTCACCCAGGAGGACCTCGACCGGCTCTACTCCCGCGAGTACACCGAGATCCTGGAGGCCGCCGACCTGCCCTGCCACACCGGCCTGGTCCTCACCACCACCGGGGGGAGTGCCTCCGCGCTCGGCCGGGTGACCGCCGACAAGCAGGTCCGGCTCGTCCGCGGCGACCGCGACGCGTTCGGCCTGCACGGTCGCTCCGCCGAGCAGCGGGTCGCCCTCGACCTCCTGCTCGATCCGGATGTCGGGATCGTCTCCCTCGGCGGTCGAGCCGGCACCGGTAAGTCGGCGCTTGCCCTGTGCGCCGGGCTCGAAGCTGTGATGGAGCGCCGGGCGCACCGCCGGGTGGTGGTTTTCCGCCCGCTGTACGCCGTCGGTGGCCAGGAGCTCGGGTACCTCCCGGGCAGCGAGAACGAGAAGATGGCGCCCTGGGCCCAGGCGGTGTTCGACACTCTCGGTGCGCTCGTCTCCCCCGAGGTCATCGAGGAGATCGTGGATCGTGGGATGCTGGAGGTGCTGCCGCTCACGCACATCCGTGGCCGGTCCCTGCACGACGCGTTCGTGATCGTCGACGAGGCCCAGTCCCTGGAGCGCGGGGTGCTGCTGACCGTGCTGTCCAGGCTCGGGCAGGGGTCACGGGTGGTGCTCACGCACGACGTGGCACAGCGCGACAACCTGCGGGTCGGCCGGCACGACGGGGTCGCCTCGGTGATCGAGACCCTGAAGGGCCACCCGTTGTTCGCGCACGTCACGCTCACCCGTTCCGAGCGATCGCCGATTGCGGCCCTGGTCACGACGATGCTGGAGGATCTCGTTCTCTGAGCGATCTTGTTCTCTGACGGCGTGCTCCCCGATGGTCCGGCGAACGTTCGATGAACCTCCGGAGAACCCCCGGAGAACGTTCGGAGGGCATCTGGAGAGCGTCCGAGGGTCCCGGGCTACGGGACGTGTGGCCGCGGTGCGCGGTTGTGCGAGGAGACAACCACCGGAGGTGGCTTCCCATGTTCTTCGGTCGTCACAAGACGACACTGCCCACGCCCGAGCAGGCCCTTCCCGGCCGGGATCGGCCGGTGTTCGCGGGCGACGTCCCGCACACCGTGCTGGGGACCCCGCTCGCCGGCCCGTTCCCGGCGGGTCTGGAGACCGCCGTGTTCGGCCTCGGCTGCTTCTGGGGGGCCGAGCGCGCGTTCTGGAAGGTTCCCGGGGTGTACACCACCGCCGTCGGCTACGCCGGAGGGCACACCCCGCACCCCACTTATGAGGAAGTGTGTTCCGGGCTGACCGGGCACACCGAGGTCGTCCTCGTGGTGTACGACCCCGCGAAGGTCGGCTACGAGGAGCTGCTGCGCGTGTTCTGGGAAGGGCACGACCCGACCCAGGGCATGCGGCAGGGCAATGACGCGGGCACCCAGTACCGTTCGGCGATCTACACCACCACTGCCGGGCAGGCCGCCGCGGCGGCTGCCAGCCGCGAGGCGTTCCAGCAGGTGCTGACCGCCGCGGGCCTC
>NZ_CDWWXB010000049.1:0-1598 GCF_977971855.1 Frankia sp. CoWAU3
AGACAGGGCTAGCCCGCCCGGCCGGGGGATGCCGGCGCGGGCGTCGGTGGGGCCGTGGGAAAACGCGGTGGGACCGTGGGAGAATATGAACGGATGCGCGTGCTGGCCGTCACGAACGATTTCCCGCCCCGTCCCGGCGGGATCCAGGCCTACGTGCACAACTTCGCCTCGCGGCTGCCCGAGGGCGAGATCGTCGTCTACGCCCCGGCCTGGAAGAACGCCGCCGCCTTCGACGCCGAACAGAACTTCCCGGTCGTGCGGCACACCACGTCGCTGATGCTGCCGACACCGGACGTCCTGCGCCGAGCCAGAGAGATCGCCCGGGCGGAGGGATGCGACACGATGTGGTTCGGCGCCGCGGCACCGCTCGGGCTGCTTGGAGCCTGGCTGCGCCGCGACACGGCCATGCGCAGGATGGTCGCGAGCACCCATGGTCACGAGGTCGGCTGGGCGGCGCTGCCGGGGGCGCGTCAGGTGTTGCACAGCATCGGCACCGCCGCCGACGTCATCACCTATCTGACCGACTACACCCGGGCCCGGATCCGGCCCGCCTTCGGTGGCCATCCCACCTTCGCCCGGCTGCCCAGCGGAGTCGACCCCTCGCTGTTCCACCCCGGTCACGGGCGCGAAGAGATGCGCCGGCGCCACGGGCTGACGGGCCGCCGGGTGGTGGTGTGCGTAAGCCGGCTGGTCGCCCGCAAGGGCCAGGACATGCTGATCAGGGCGCTGCCCATGGTACGGCGCCGCGTACCGGACGCTGCGCTGCTGATCGTCGGCGGCGGTCCCCGGCGGGGTGACCTTGAACGGCTCGCCCGGGAGAACGACGTCGCCGAGCATGTGATCATGACTGGTTCGGTGCCGTGGGAGGAACTGCCGGCGCACTATGCGGCGGGCGATGTGTTCGCGATGCCCTGCCGCTCCCGCCTCGCCGGCCTGGAGGTCGAGGGGCTCGGCATCGTCTTCCTCGAGGCGTCGGCGACCGGCCTGCCGGTGGTGGCCGGCCGCAGTGGGGGTTCCCCCGACGCCGTCCTGCACCAGCACACCGGCATCGTGATCGACGGTACCGATCTGGCGCAGGTCGTGACGACCATCAGTGATCTTCTTGCCGACCCCGACCGAGCGGCGTCGATGGGTGCCGCGGGGCGGGCGTGGGTCGAGCTGCGCTGGCGGTGGGACGTCCTCGCGCAGGACCTGCGCACGCTGCTCGCCGGCCCGGACGGTCAGCGCGGGGTGGCGTAGATGTCCTCCACCGCCTGGCTGAACCGGTCGAGCACCAGCGAGCGGCGCACCTTCAGGCTCGGGGTGAGCTCGCCGGTCTCCACCGTGAAGTCCTGCGGCAGGATCGCGAACTTCTTGATGCTCTCGGCGTGCGACACTGTCGCGTTCGCGGCGTCGATCGCATTCTGGATCTCGGTGCGCAGGCCGGCGTCGTCGATCAGGTCGGCAACCGTCGCGCCGGCCGGCTTGCCCGCCGAGGACCGCCACCGGTCGAACGCTTCGGGATCGAGCGTGACGAGGGCGGCGACGAAGGGCCGCCGGTCCCCGATCAGCATTGCCTGGCTGACCAGGGGATGGGACTGGATGATGTGCTCCAGCGG
>NZ_CDWWXB010000049.1:1948-4752 GCF_977971855.1 Frankia sp. CoWAU3
CGGCGGCGTCGAAGATCCAACCTCTGCCCTCGGCGTGCGCTTTGTGGCGTGCCCCGGCGTGCACCTTCTCGAACACCCGGGGCACGGAGAGCAGGAAGGTCGGGCGCACCTTGGCGAGATCGGGCAGCAGGGTCCGCGAGTCCGGGGTGTAGGCGAGGGTGAACGCCCCCTGGACCACGCCCACCTGGAGCATGCGGGCGAACACGTGCGCCAGCGGGAGGAACAGCAGTGTGGACGCACCGGGCGTGAACAGCTCGGGCAGCGTGGCGATGGCCGCCTCGGCGGTGAACAGCAGGGCGCGATGGGTGATCTCGCAGCCCTTCGGTTGGCCGGTGGTCCCCGAGGTATAGATGATCGTCGCGAGGCTGTCGGCGTTGACGGACGCCCGGGCCGCCGTCAGCCGCTCCGGCGCGATGCCTGCGCCGTCCACGGCGAGACCGGCCAGCGCCCCGTGCTCGATGACGAGGACCTCCCGCAGCGCGGGGACGCCGTCGCGTACCTGTGCGACCCGCTCGGCGAGCTCGTCGTTTTCGACCACGAGAACCTCGACGCCGGCGTCCCGCAGGATCCACTCGATCTGGCCCGGGCTGGAGGTCTCGTAGATCGGCACGCAGACAGCTCCGGCCAGCCACGTCGCGTAGTCGACAATCGTCCACTCGAACCGGGTCCGGCTCGCCAGACCGACGCGGTCCCCGGGCCGCACCCCGCGGGCGATGAAGCCCCGGGCGGTGGCCACGACGTGATCGTGGAACTCGCGGACGGTCATGCCGACGAACTCGTCGTCGATCTTGTGTTGGATAAGCGTACTGTCCGGATATGCCGCCGCGTTGCGGAACACGGCGTCCGTCAGGGTCGCATCGTCGGCGATGGTGACCAGGGGCGGGGAGGTGTACTCGCGCACTGCTACTCCTACCAGATGGCTTGTGCGCGCCGGAGGACGACGCCACGGAACAACGGAAGAACGGAAGGCCAGGCCAGGGCATCAGACGTTAGCCTCCGGGCAGGCGGTTTGCGACCTTGCGGGGGGCAAAGGGTTCCCTTCGACGGTGTCCGGCCGGTGATCGTCGCCGGTGATCGTCGCCGGTGAGCGCGACCGCCGGGGATACGTCCTGAGATATGCCCGGGATCCGCACGGCATCCCTCATCGGCCGGATGGACCGTTCGAGTAGGGGCGACGGACCCCTGTCGGCGCCTAAGCTTCCAGCCATGCGGGTCCACGTGGTCAGCGACGTGCACGGGCGGGCGGATGTGCTGGCAGCGGCGGGCGAGGGGGCCGACGCGTTCGTGTGCCTGGGGGATCTCATCCTCTTCATCGACTACCACGATCACGGCCGGGGCATCATGGGCGACCTGTTCGGCGCCGAGGCCGTGGGTCGCATGATCGAGTTGCGTAACGCCCAGCGGTTCGACGAGGCCCGGGAATGGTCCCGGACGCTGTGGGCGAGCCTGGGCGGGGACCGCACGCAGATCGTGGAGGCGGCCATCCGCCGTCAGTACGAGGCGCTGTTCGCGGCGTTCCCGACCCCGACCTACCTGACCTTCGGCAACGTCGATCTGCCGCACCTGTATCCCGAGTACCTGCGCGACGGCGTCACCCTGCTGGACGGGCAGACCACCACGATCGGGGGGTTGCGGTTCGGCTTCGTCGGCGGGGGGCTGCAGACCCCGATGCGCACCCCCTACGAGATTGGCGACGACGCCTTCGCAGCCAAGGTCGCCGCGGTGGGCGAGGTCGACGTCCTGTGCTGCCACATCCCCCCGCACATCCCCGAGCTGGTCTACGACATCGAGGCACGCCGCTTCGAGCGCGGCAGTGTGGCGATCCTCGAAGCCATTCACGCGACCCGGCCGCGCTACGTGCTCTTCGGGCATGTGCACCAGCCGTTGACGGCCAGCCTGGAGATCGACGGCACACGCTGCGTGAACGTCGGACATTTCCATGCTCGGGGGACGCCCTTCGTTCTCAAGTGGTAGCCGGCCGCTCGGCCGGGCGCGCTCGGTGTTCCGGTAGCCTCAGGCGATCGGTCGGGGATTGTTCCCGGGCCCCGGAGAGATCCGGGTTGCCGGTGGGCCGGCGACGCCGTGCTCTTCAGCCGCGCTCGAAGAATGTGGAGGTGCTGTCTGCCATGGCGGACCACGCCCGATCGACGGTCGTCATCAACGCCCGGCCCGCCGCGGTGATGGGGGCGATCGCCGACATCTCCGCGTATCCGACCTGGATCGGCCAGATCGAGGAGGCCGAGATCCTCGATGTGGGCCCGGACGGCCGTCCCCGGCGTGCCCGGTTTCGGATCAACGCCGTCGTCATCAAGGACGAGTTCGTCAACGAGTACACCTGGAAGGGCGACGATCAGGTCGTCTGGAGCATGGTCGAGGGCCAGGCGATGTCGTCGCAGGACGGCAGCTACACCCTGCGCGACCTGGGTGACGGTAGCACTGAGGTGACCTACGACCTCACCGCCGAGACGAAGATCAAGATTCCTGGTCTGCTCCGGCGGAAGGTGCAGAGCGGCATCGTGGAGGCCGCTCTCAAGGACCTCAAGAAGTACGTCGAGAGCTGAGCGCACGTGCGGTGTGTGCTCTTCACGGGGAAGGGCGGCGGCGGTACCACCACGGTGGCAGCGGCGACCGCGATCCTCGCCGCCCAACGGGGTCACCGGACCCTCGTGCTGTCGGTCGACCCGGCCGCGGGGCTCGCCTGCGCGCTCGACCACCCGATCGGCGCCGAGCCGACCGAGCTTGAACCGGGGTTGCACGGCCAACAGGTCGACCTGCGCCGCGCGGTCGAGACCCGGTGGCCGGCC
>NZ_CDWWXB010000049.1:5202-17158 GCF_977971855.1 Frankia sp. CoWAU3
GGCCGGCCATCAACGTCGATCCGTTCGACCTGGAGGAGCTGGCCTTCCTGCCGGGGGCCGTCGAGACCCTGACGCTGCTCGAACTGCGTGACGGTCTCACCAGCGAGAACTACGACCTGGTGGTGGTCGACGGAGGCCCGGCGGCGGCGCTGGTGCGGCTGCTGGCCTTTCCCGAGACGCTGTCGTGGTACTGCCGCCGGCTGCTGCCGCCCGACGGTGCCTTCGCGCGCTGGCTGCGACCCGGTTTCGGCTGGGCGGCGGCGCTCGGCGGGCGGTGGAGTGCGCTGGCGGCCCCCGCCTACGACACCGTCTCCCGCCTGCACCGGGCGGCGGTCGACCTGCGCGCGATCCTCACCGACCACGCCACCACCAGCGTCCGGCTGGTGGCGACCCCCGAGAGCTCGGCGCTCGCCGCGGCCCGCGGCAGCTTTACGGCGCTGTCGCTGCACGGGTTCACTCTGGACGGCGTCGTCGTCAACCGGATCTTTCCGCCGGCGAACGCGGACGCCTGGCGGGCGGGGTGGGCCGCCGTTCACCGCGAGCAGCTCGCCGACATCACCGCGGCCTTCATGCCCACCCCCGTCCTCCCGGTCGGCTACCGGGCGGGCGAACCGATCGGCCTGGAGGAGCTGGCCGCTTTCGGCGCGGCGACCTACGGTGAGCTCGATCCGGGGAGTGTTCTCGGGGAGCCGCTCATCGGCCCGAGCGGCCAGCCGCGGGTGGAACGCACCGAGGACGGGTTTGCGCTGTCCTTCGGCCTGCCGTTCGTCGACAGTTCCCAGATCGATCTGGCCCGGCTGGGTGATGACCTGGTGGTGACCGTGGGGTCGTACCGGCGGGCCGTTCCGCTGCCCGCGGCGTTGCGTCGCTGCAACGTGAGCACCGCCCGGCTGCGTGACGACCGGCTGGTCGTCTCGTTCGTTCCGGACCCGCGGCAGTGGGTGCGGGTATGACCACGCAGCGGTCCACCCCGGGCCGGCCCGCCGGCGCCGGGCCCGACTTCACCACGCCTTCCCCCGGCACGCCTTCCCCCGGCACGCCTCCCCCCGACCCGTCCGCGTTGCCCGGCCGCGGGTCGCTCGTGGTCGAAGCCGCCCTGCTCGCTGACGCCCTGCGGGACTGGGCCGCCTCGCATCTGTCCCCCGGTCCCGCCGGGCCCCCCGGTCCCGGCGCATCGTCGGCGGCGGGCTCCGCTGCCGACGATGCGCCGGCGATGCCCGATCCCCACGCGGATCCGGCGCCGGGACCCGCGGATCACACCTGGCCCTGCGCCGTGTGCCCGCTGTGCCGGCTCCTGTCGAGCCTCGCTGGCGACCGCCCCGAGGTGGTTGGCCATCTCCTCGCGGCGGCCGGATCCCTGACCGCGGCGTTCCGCGCCGCCCTCGGTGCCGGTGGGGAGGGCGCTCCCGGGCCCGCCACGCCGCGACGGCGCGAGACGGCGCGCCCCGCATCCGGGGATCATCCATGGCCGGGGGACACCACCGGCACCCAACCAGCCACCGCGCTTAGACCCCGCGTGCAGAGGATCGATATCACGTGAGCATCGCTACTCCCGATAGTTCGAAGAACCTGGATATTCCGGGCAGCTTGACGGTTCCGCGCGCCGAGCGTGCCGGCGCGGTCCTCGGCCCGTTGCCGGCGGAGAACCGGATGGAGGGCCTGACGATCGGCATCGACGTTGGCGGGACGAAGGTCGCCGCCGGCGTCGTGGACGGTGCGGGGACGATCATCACTTCCCTGCGTCGGCCCACCCCGGGCCATTCGGCAGCCGAGGTCGCGGACACCATCGCCAGCGTCGTCGCGGAGCTCAGTGCCGACCACGCCGTGCGCGCGGTCGGCATCGGCGCGGCCGGGTGGGTCGACTCGGACCGGTCCCGCGTCCTGTTCGCACCGAACCTCGCCTGGCGCGACGAACCCCTGCGCGACGAGGTCGGGGGGCGCATCGGCCTGCCCGTCGTCGTGGAGAACGACGCCAACGCGATGGCCTGGGCGGAGTACCGTTTCGGGGCCGGCCGTGGCCGGCGTGACCTCGTCTGCCTGACGGTGGGAACCGGCATCGGCAGCGGCATCGTCCTGGGCGGTGAGCTCTACCGGGGCGCGTCCGGTATCGGCGCCGAGATGGGCCACATGCGGGTGGTACCCGACGGGTATCCGTGCGGTTGTGGTAACAGAGGGTGTTGGGAACAGTATGCGAGCGGGCGAGCGCTGGTCCGGCTGGCGAAGAACATCGCCACCGTGGATCCGAGTGCGGCCGTGCCCATGCTGGAGCATTGCGGCGGTGGCGTCGACGCGCTGACCGGCCCGGACGTCACCGAGGCGGCGCGCAAGGGGGACCCGGCGGCGATCAGGTGCTTCACCGAGATCGGCCACTGGCTCGGGGAGGGCATGGCGACGCTGGTCGCCGCGCTCGACCCGAACCGCTTCGTCATCGGCGGCGGCGTCTCCGACGCCGGCGAGCTGCTGCTCGGCCCGGCCCGGCAGAGCCTCCTGGCCGCTATGCCCGGGCGGGATTACCGTTCCGAGCCGGACATCGTCATCGCTGAGCTCGGATCCCAAGCGGGCCTCGTAGGCGCGGCCGACCTCGCCCGGTTCTGACCCGACCCCCACGGCGATCCCAGGAGGGTCGCCGAAGGCGATTCGGCGGAGACCCCGTACGGCGCCCTGCGACAGGGGTCCCGCGTAGCGGCGAAGCCGCTACGCGGGGGAGGCCCGGTAGTCGGGTACCAGTTCGGCGGCGAGCTCCTCGAGGAACAGCCCGGTGTCGGCGACGACGCCGACCGCGTGCGCGCTGGTGCGTTCGATGAGGGCGTGCACCGTCGAGGGGTTGACGTCCACGCAGGCCACCGGGACCGAGGCCGGCAGGATGTTGCCGGTGGCCACGGAGTGCTGGGCGCTGGCGATCATGAGGGCGAACGCCACCCCCCGTAGCGCGGCGCGCATCGCCCGCTGGCCTGCCAGGACGTCGGTGTGGACGTCGGGCAGCGGGCCTTCGTCGCGGACCGATCCGACGAGCACGAAGGTCTTGTTGGCCTTGACCATCGCGTGCATGATCCCCTGGGTGAGCACGCCGGACTCCACGGCGGCCCGGATGGATCCCTCCCGGCGGATCGTGTTGACCGCGCGGATGTGCTGCTCGCTGCCGCGCTGCACCCGGCCGCTACGCAGCGGCCCGAGCCCCAGCGGCGATCCGTAGAGGGCAGCCTCCACGTCGAGTGTCGCCAGCGCGTTGCCGGCGAACAGCACGTCGACATAGCCAGCCCCGACGAGGGCGACCAGCGCCGGCCCGGCTCCGGTGCTCACCACCGTCTGACCTGCCACCCAGAGCACCTGCGAGCCCTCGGCCTTCACCTCGCGGATCTGGCGGGCGATCGCCCGGACCAGGACCGCCTGCGGCTGGGTGGAGCTCGGCAGCGGGGCGGCCAGGGATTCGTACTCCTCGTAGATCCGGCTGGAATGGGCGGTGACCGGCAGGACGACCTTCACCCCGTCCACGCCGCACACGATCATGTCTCCCGCGCGCACGTCGGTGACCGGTACCGTTCGCACCCGGCCGTGCGAGACGACCAGGCCGCAGTCCATCTCGGGATGCTCCACCGGCACCCACTGGCCGTCGAGGTGGACGACGGTCTCCAGATTGGTGGTGGAGTAGAAGTCCGGGGGGAAGACGCCGTCGCGGTCGGCCGGCTCGCACCGGGCCGTGCCAGACTCGATCTTGTTCACGCCGTGGACCTGGATCCGCATCAGAATGCGCATGAGCTGACTCGGTGAGTCGGCCCCCACCGTGATGACCGCGTGGGACTCGTCATCGTGGCTGCGCCCCAGGTCGATACGAACGACCCGATAGTCACCGCCATAGTCCAGCACGTCATCGAGAACCCGGGCCAGCACGCCCGTATCCATGAGATGTCCGTGGACTTCGACCTTTTCGTGATATTGCACGCCCCACGCCCTTCCATCTCGGTGCCGGTACGACGGCTGCCACGCCGCGCTCAGACCACCGCGCCGTCGTCGGGGCCGTCGAAGTCCGTGGGCGGACGGTCTCCCATCCGCGCGACCAGCGTGCCGACCCCGCCGAGGATCAGCAGAACCCCGGCGACGTTCTGGGTCCGGGACTGGTTGAAGTCGATCAGGTCCGGAACGACGAGGAACATCACACCGAGGGCGATCGAACCGAGCGCCCAGCGTGTCACGGGCCTGATCCGTGGCAGCGGTGGCGGGGGTGGCGGTTCGTAGTGCTCACCGTCCGGGTCCAGATCCGGGTCGTCCAGACCCTCCGGGAGCTGGCCGGAACCCGACAGATCGCCGAAGTCGACGACGAGGTCCTCGGTGCCGCCGCGTCCCCGTCGGCCGCCCTCACCGCCCGTGGACGGGAACGGCAACTGGTCGAGCCCGGGTTCGGTCCGGTCCTCCGACACGGGCGGAGCAGCCGGCTCGAACGGCGGACGTAGGATGATCACAGTGGGGCGGCGGGTGTCGTCCAGATCCTCCGCAGCCGGCCACCGGTGGGATTCGGGCTCCTCGTCGAAGCGCGCGATGAGTTCGAAGAACGCGGCGTCGTCGGCTTTCTGGGAGCGCGGGGAGGGCCGCGGTGCGTTGCCCCCCGCGGTTGTCGCGGATCCGTCGCTGTCGCCGTCGAGACCGCCGCCACCCCGGCCGGCCGTGGGCGCGGCACCGGGCGTGGATCCGCCGCTGGTCGGCTCCTCGCGGTTCGCGGAGGTGCCACCGCCACCGGCGGGGGCGCCGCCCGGCCCGCCGAGGGGAGCCCCCTCGGGCGCGGCGCCGTCCGTCGGCGAGGGCCGGTGCTCGCCGGGTCCTGAACCCGGTGACCGCTCAGTCATCGCCGCAGGGCGCGTCGGGCACGAGCGCGCGTGGCGCGTGCCGCCGGACGAATTCCAGACTTCCTTCGAAGATCGTTTCTCGGTCGTTGTCGAGCGTCGCGACGTGGTAACTGTTCTCCAGCAGTCGTTCTTCGGCCGGGGCGCGCAGCCCGGCCAGCAGAATCGCGCCGGAGCTGGCTTCCACCACATGGTCGACGACGCTGCGGTAGGTGAGGACCGGACAGACGATCCGACCGAGCTCCGGCCGGGTCACCGCCCACAGTTGGCGCAGCGACGCGAACGGGCGCAAGGGTACCCGGTCGTAACCGATCTCGGGCACGCCCTCGGCCTTCACGTCGCCAGCCACACCAGGCACGGCGGGGATCACCCGGCTCAGCAGCGGGGCGAACGCCGCGTGCCACCGGTCGGTGGTGAGGCTGGGATTCACCGTGACGAGGCCGGCGAGGTCCCCGCCGTGCTGCTCGGCCAGCCGCAGGGCCAGGGTCCCGCCCATCGACAGCCCCATGACGAAGACCTGCTCGCAGGTGGTCCGCAGCCGCAGGAACGCGGTCTCCGCCGTGGCATACCAGTCCGGCCAGGTAGTGGGCACCATGTCCTGCCAGCGGGTGCCATGGCCGGGCAGCAGCGGGCACGAGACTGTCAGTCCGACTGCGGAGAGGTACTCGCCCCAGGGCCGCATGCTGCCCGGGGAGCCGGTGAACCCGTGGACCAGCAGCACGCCGACCGACCCACCCTCGAACTCGAACGGTTCCGCGCCCGGGAGGACGGCCGCACCGGTGACACCCGCCATCGTGATCCGCCCTTCGTGCCTCGCGCGCCCGCCCGTATGCCGCGATGCGGGTCCGGCGACGCGCGGAGGGAAAACGCCGGTAAACGCATGCTCGCACGGTCCGCGGGCTGAGGCCACGGTCGTGCGTGTCTCACTCGCCGGGCAACATCGCCGGACGGAAGCCGCCGGACGGAAAGTCTCCGCCTGATGATATCGGTGATGGGTGGTTACGCGCGCGGGACATCGGGATCGAGGCGCGGTCCGCGGGGGGTTGGGGGCCCGCCGTCAGGTTTCCTGGCCGGCACCGGAGAATGACACGCCGAGCGGGGTAGACCCCGTTCGGTGGACGTCGTGATGACCTCTCCTTAGGCTCGAGCAAGCCCATCATCCTTGCGACCCGGCCCTGGGCGCCCCGGCGCGGTGGGGTCGCAAGGATCGTCGGGGTCTCCGTGGCGGACCCCGGCGAGGCCGCGGGTCGTGGACCGGCGGCGTGCGCCCCGGTGCCCGACCGACCGGTCGGTTCGTGGGAGGTTCGGGCCAGGTGTGATCGGCGTCGGCGGATGAAGACGGGCGACTGGCCACGGGCGCCCCCGGCGGGCCGTCGTCGTGCGGCGGTGACCAGGTGGGAGCTGTCTTGTTCTACTGGGTGGTCAAGGTATTCCTGACACCTGCCCTGCGCCTGTTCTGGCGTCCCTGGGTCGAGGGGGCGGAGAACATCCCCCTGGAGGGGCCCGCGATCCTCGCCGGCAACCATCTCTCCTTCCTGGACCACCTCTTCCTGTCGCTGGTCGTCCCCCGCCGTGTCACCTACCTGGCGAAGAGCGACTACTTCACCGAGGCGGGCGTCAAGGGGTGGTTCAAGCGGGTGTTCTTCAGCGGCGTCGGCCAGATCCCGATCGATCGCAGCGGCGGCAAGGCGAGCGAGGGCGCGTTGCGCTCGGGGGTCCGGGTGCTCCGCCAGGGCCGCCTGCTCGGGATCTATCCGGAGGGCACCCGATCCCCGGACGGCCGGCTCTACCGCGGCAAGGTCGGTGTCGCGCGCTTGGCGCTGGAGGCCGGGGTCCCGGTCATCCCCGTGGCGATGATCGGGACTTTCGAGGTTCAGCCGCCGGGCCAGCTGGTGCCGAAGATCCGTCGGGTCGGCATCCGCATCGGCCGCCCGCTCGACTTCAGCCGCTACGCGGCCATGGCAGATGATCGCTTCGTCCTGCGCTCGGTCACCGACGAGATCATGTACGAGCTGATGGCCCTGTCCGGCCAGGAGTACGTGGACCTGTACGCGAAGCGGGCCAAGGAGGAGCTCGCGGCTGCCCGGGCACAGGCGGCTGCCGGGGCGGCCGTGGCGTCTACCGGCACGGCATCGGTCTCCCCGGCGTCCACCGGCACAGCGCCGGGTTCCTCTGGGGCGGCGACGCCGGCTCGGTCTCCGGATCAGCTCGGGCTGCCGGTCACGGCGCCGGCGAACCCACGTGCCACCAAAGACCGGATCGACCGGGCGGTCTGACCCGTTTGCGGTGGGCACGGCAGGATGGTCCGGTGTGTGGTGACAGCGTTCCTGGCTGGACGGCGATCGGTCGGCGTCGCGGCGGCTTCGAACATCCCCGGCGATTCCCGGGACGGCGTCCACTTCTGGTCGCGCTCGGCCTGATCGTCGGCTGCCTCGCGGGAACGGGCCCGGTACCCGGGGCCTCGGCGGCCGGTTCCCCCGCCGCACCTGCTGGACCCGCTGGACCGTCCGTGGGCGCCGCCCCGGCCGATACGATCGGTCGCTCGGGAACGTATCTCACGGACAGTGATCGCCGGGTGGTCGTCCTGCACGGAATCACGGTGCCGGCCGGGGTGACGCCCACCGCCGGGGACATCGACACCTGGGTCGGCTTCGGATTTACCGGGGTGCGCCTGGCGGTCCCGATGGCCAGCGGCGGCCGCTTCCCGGCGACCTCCGGTGGGCCGGTCCTCGACGGTGCCGGCGCGGCGACCACGCCCGCCGACCCCGGACTCGACCAGGCCGCTGCCCTCACCCGCATGTTCACCGACCGCGGGTTGCGGGTCACGCTGCGGATCGTGCCCGCCTCGGTGGGCTACGTGCCCTCCGTCGCCGGCCTCGCCGCGGGGCTCGAACGGTTGGCGACGCGGTTCCGCGATGTGCCGGGCCTGCTCGGCTACGAGGTGCCCGATGGTGGTGGCGGCGGTGCGGGTCTCGTTGCGGCGGTGGCCGCGCATGACGGCGCGCACCTGCTGTGGCGGGAGCGGCCTGCCCCGTTCGACGCCGCATCGACGGTGGCGGTCAATGATCCGGCCGGATACCTGGTCGGCTGGAAGGACGGGTCGGCGGTCAGTGTCCGCGGTCTCGTCGCCTCCGCCGACGCGTTCGGCCTGAGCTGGTTCTACGACGTCCCGAGCCCGACCGGGGGCACGGCGGGCACCGCCGCGCCCGTCGGGAGCGGCGGCGCCGAACGCCGGGCGCCCGCCCCGCCCGCGGACATCGTCCGCCCCTACCCCGTGGCCATCGCCGGGGTACCGGAGGTGTTGCGCTTCGACGCGTCGCGGGTGCTGACGGTGGCCTACCGGACCGCGCCGTCGGCCGGGCCGCCCCTCGCTGCCGGCACGGCGACCGCGATCAGCGTGCCGGCCTGGTCCTATCCGACGGGCTATCAGGTGCAGGTCACCGGGGCGCGGGTGACGTCCGCGCCCGGGGCGGGTCTGCTCTGCCTCGTCAGTGATCCCGGCGCCGCCCGGGTCGAGGTCCGGGTCTCCCCGGCGACCGGTCCCGCGGTGACTCCGCCGTCCGTCGCGGGTTCGGCAGGCTGCCGCGCGACGCCGGCGATCGTCCCGGCGGGAGGGCGGTCGCCGGGACCGGACGGTCCTCCGCGGGTGGCGGCGTCCGGGGATGACGCCACGGAGGAGTACTCCGGGCCGCTGCTGTGGCTGCTGCCGTTGGTCGGTGCCGCCTTGGCGGCGCTGCTGCTCGGGGCCTTGCTGCGCCCGTGGCGCCGGCGCTCGGGCCCCGGCCCGGGGTGGTCCGTGGCCGAGCGGCCGACCATGGCGGACACCTCGGCCGGAGGAGACTGAGCCGGTGGGAACCCGCTTCTTTTACGACACCGAGTTCATCGAACGCACCGACACCGGTCATCACTGGCTCGATCTGGTCAGCGTCGGAATCGTCAGTGAGGACGGCACACAGCGGTACTATGCCGTGTCGACCGAGTTCGACCCGTCGTGGGCCGTGCCCTGGGTCCGTCGCAACGTCCTCGACCAGCTGCCGTCGCCATCGGACGAGGCGTGGAAGCCGCGGGCCCGAATCCGCGACGAGATCGCCGCGCTGTTGACCGCGGGCGGTGCCCCCGAGCTGTGGGCCTGGTACGGGGCCTACGACCACGTGGTGCTCTGCCAGCTCTTCGGCACGATGACCGCCCTGCCCGCCCAGCTGCCCCGCTTCACCCGGGACCTGCGTCAGCTGTGGGAGGAAGTGGGCCGGCCGGTTCTTCCCGCACCGCCGCCCAACGCCCACGATGCGCTCGCCGACGCCTTGCACAACCTCGCCCGGTGGCGGGTTCTCGCCCCGCTGCGCGCCCAGGTCGCCGCCGGGTCGAACCCATCCCGATGAGTCGATGACGTGGCCGTGGCGGCCTCGTCATCGCCACGCCACGTGACCGCGCTGTTGTCCTGAAGTGTGACTCTCCCGCTACGCTGCCGCCGGAGAAAGCGGTGTACGGTCGACGGGAGGACTCGGGATGAGGATCGGCGTACTGACCGGCGGCGGCGACTGCCCGGGACTCAACGCGGTGATCCGGGCCGTCGTGCGCAAGGGAGAGAGCGTCTACGGCCACGGCTTTGTCGGGTACCGGGACGGCTGGCGAGGGCCGCTGACCGGCGAGACGGTCCCCTTGGACATCGCGGCCGTGCGGGGGATCCTCCCGCGTGGCGGCACGATCCTCGGCTCCAGCCGCACCAATCCCTACGCCGCCGTGGACGGGCCGGCGCTGGTGCGCGAGCACCTCGCCGCTGCCGAGGTGGACGCGCTCATCGCGATCGGCGGGGAGGACACCCTGGGGGTGGCCGCCCAACTGCACGCCGAGGGACTGCCCGTGGTCGGAGTGCCCAAGACCATCGACAACGACCTCTCTGCGACGGACTACACCTTCGGTTTCGACACCGCGGTCAACATCGCCACGGAGGCGATCGACCGGCTGCACACCACCGCGGAAAGCCATCACCGGGTGTTGATCGTTGAGGTCATGGGCCGCCATGCCGGGTGGATCGCTCTGCACAGCGGCATGGCGGGGGGAGCCAACGTCATTCTCATCCCGGAGCGGCCGTTCGACTTCGACAAGGTGTGCGCCTTCGTCGAAGCCCGGTTCGCCACCCACTACGCGCCGATCATCGTCGCGGCCGAGGGTGCCGTCCCGATCACGGGTACCCTGGTCGCCAAGGAGGGCGAGGTCGATGCCTTCGGGCACGTCCGCCTGCAGGGCATCGGGGCGGTCCTGGAGACCGAGATCCGCGCCCGCACCGGTCGTGACGCGCGCGCGACGGTGCTCGGGCATCTGCAGCGCGGCGGCACGCCCACGGCCTTCGACCGATGGCTCGCGACGCGTTTCGGACTGCACGCCGTCGACGCCGTGCACGAAGGCGACTTCGGGGTGATGGTCGCCTTGCACGGCACCCGCATCGACCGGATTCCGCTGCAGGATGCGACCCGCGAGCTCAAGACGGTGCCCGAGGAGCTCTACCACGAGGCCGAGATCTTCTTCGGCTGACCGGGGGAGGGGCGGGCTGTGGGGCCGGATCCGCTTCGGGAACCGATCCCGCTCCAGGATCCGATTTCGGTCCAGGATCCGGTCCCGATTCGGGAGCCAGGGCCGGGTGCCGATTTCCGGGCGGATGCTTGTCCAAGGGAAGACGCCGATTCCGGGAAGATGTCGGGCGGCGGTGACCGCTCGAGCTCGACCTGGGCCGTACCCTGGTGTGGTGAGCGTACTGGATCTCTGGCGGGCCCTTCCGGCCAAGCAGCAGCCGTCCTGGCCCGACCCGGCGGAGTTGAGAGCCGCCCATGACCAGCTCGCAGCCCTCCCCCCGCTGGTCACCGCCCCCGAGATCCGGTCCCTGACCGACCGTCTCGCGCTGGTCGCTCGGGGCGAGGCGTTCCTGTTGCAGGGCGGTGACTGCGCCGAGACCTTCGTGGCGAACACCGCCGACAAGATTCGGGACAAGGTCAAGACGCTGCTGCAGATGGCGGTCGTCCTCACCTATGGCGCGAGCACGCCGGTGGTGAAGGTCGCCCGCATCGCCGGGCAGTACGCCAAGCCGCGGTCCGCGGACATCGAGGCCAGCACCGGGCTGCCCTCCTACCGGGGCGACGCCGTCAACGACATCGCGCCCACGGCCGCCGCGCGGCGGCCCGATCCGACGCGGATGGTCGCCGCCTACCACCAGAGCGCAGTCGCGCTGAACCTCGTGCGGGCCTTCGCCACCGGAGGTTTCGCCGACCTGTCGAAGGTCCACGAGTGGAACAAGGCGTTCGTGCGGGATTCCGCGGCGGGTCGCCGCTACGAGGTGATGGCGACGGACATCGAGCGTGCCCTCGCCTTCATGGCCGCCTGCGGCATCGACCTCGATCGGACCGTCGCGCTGACCGGGGTCGAGCTGTTCACGAGTCACGAGGGCCTCCTGCTGGAGTACGAGCGTGCCCTGACCCGGATCGAGGACGCCACCGGCGACCCGTACGACCTGTCCGCCCACATGATCTGGATCGGCGAGCGGACCCGGGACCTCGACGGTGCCCACGTCGACCTGCTGTCCCGGGTGGGCAATCCGATCGGCTGCAAGATCGGGCCGAAGGCTGGCCCGGACGAGGTCCTCGAGCTTGCCGAGCGGCTCAACCCCGACCATGTCCCCGGCAGGCTCACCCTGATCTCCCGGATGGGGGCAAAGCGGGTCCGGGACACGCTGCCCCCGATCATCGAGAAGGTCAACGCCGCCGGGCCGCCAGTGGTGTGGTCGTGCGATCCGATGCACGGCAACACCCGTGACGTGGGCGGCGTCAAGACGCGCCACTTCGACGATGTCCTCGACGAGGTCTTCGGCTTCTTCGAGGTCCACAAGGCGTTGGGCACCCACCCCGGTGGCCTGCACATCGAGCTGACCGGGGAGAACGTCACCGAGTGCCTCGGTGGGGCCGAACTCATCGGGGAAGACGACCTCGGCGGCCGTTACGAGACCGCCTGCGACCCCCGTCTGAACACCGGGCAGGCGCTGGAACTGGCCTTCCTCGTCGCCGAGATGCTGCAGAACACGCGGGGAGAACGCGGCGCGCCGTGGCCCTCGTGAGCTAGACCTGTCTTCCGTA
>NZ_CDWWXB010000049.1:17473-19802 GCF_977971855.1 Frankia sp. CoWAU3
TCCAAGGACCGCCGCCCCGACCTCAAACAGGTCCAGACCGGGCCCGCGGTCACCGGCGACGGCGGGATCCCGCTGGTCCACCGCGCCTACGACGGCGGTGCCGGTGAGGTCTGTCAGGTCACCGGCGCGATACGCGCCCTGACCACGATCGCCGGCGAACGGCGGTTCCTGCTGGTCGGAGACAGCAAACTCGTCTCCTACCCCAACCTGACCGCGTTGACGTCCACACCCGGGGTCACGTTCGGTGCGGGGCAGATGATGGGTGTTGAGCGCGGGATCGAAGACCCAGTCGAACCGGACGTGCGGCCACAAGGCCCCCACCGGATCCGCCACTGTCACCGGAGCGTTCACCGGCTGGCCTTCGGGGGCGTAGTTGGCCAGCACCACCACGACCTGACGGCCATCGAGCTGTGTGTAACGGGTTGACCTGGCCGAGGCTGCGATAGGTGTACAACAACCGGACATCGTGGCCGTAGCGCCGCTGGCGGGCCATCCGCCGGAACTCGTCAAGGTCGATGCCCTCGTTCTCCCAGGGCCGGCCGAGCCGCTCGGCATGATCGAAGTACGTGTCGATCTTGACCGGGATCGGTGTAGGCAACGACGTCACCACCAACCCGTCCCGGGTCCGGTAGAGGATGAGGTGGTCGTTGGACAGATACCGGTAGCCGCCGTTCAGCGTGGCGCCCAGCGCCAGGGTGGTCTTCCCACTGCCCTTGTGCCCGACCACGATGACGACTCGCTGATCGTCGGCCACGGCCGAGGCGTGCAGCATTGTGTACCGGCGCGCCTCGCAGTAGTCCAACAGCACTTCCCGGATTGCTTTCCGGACCGTGATCGCAAGATCGCGCGGGTTGGCCGAACAGATCACCGCCCGTCGGCTGTCCCGGTCGGCGCGGAAGCCGACCCGCCACGGCGTCAACGCCATCCCTGGTTCCGGTTCGGTCAGCCGCGCATGGATCCGTCCACCCCGCGGCGCCGTCGCGGTCGGTGATCCCGTCGAGCGGGTAGAAGTCCCGCAGGTAGCCGACCAAACTGTCGTGGTCGGTAACCACCGCGACCCGCACAGGGCCGAGGCCGGTGACATACCGGTGCTCCCAGCTCACGCGCTCACCTTCATCTCGGGCGAGGCGAGCACGGCGATGCCGCCGGCCAAGCTAAAGCGGGAGGACCAACTCAGCAGCATGGAACCTCTCCTCGTATCGATGGCTACCGCCCGGACGAATGTCGGCGCATGCTCGGAAGGGCCCGAAGGCCCGTAGCGGCTGCGGGCGGTGGTGCTACAGGTCGTCGAACTCGCCCGCCTTCACGGCATCACGGAACCGATCCCATGCACCCGGTGTGAATCCGATCGGACGGCCGAGCGACGAGCGGATAAGCACCTGTTGCGGGCCACGAGCGACCTCCACCGCATCCACCGCTGTCGGATGGGGGACGGACGGCTGACGCCACATCGACACGGCATCCGGGGCGGGTCGCTGGGGCCGCACGGCGGGTCCTCCCGTAGCGCGGTGATCAGGGCCACCCCGCCCACGGTGCGGCCTGCGACCGCGAGCGGGGTGCTGGACGGGCCGTCTGTGGACGGGGCCGGCCCCGTTTCGGATCCCGGGAAGCTGCGCCGGGACGGACGGGCCGGGGCAGCCTCTGTCTCAGGGCCTGGGCGGCACCCGACTGCCGAGGTCAACCGGCGCGACGCGGTGATCAGGAAGACCTCTGCTGCGGGCGTACAGATCGGCATCGGCAGGGCTGCGGAACTCCGGCTCACCGACGATGATCCGGACAACTCGGCCGTTCACGTCCAGCTCGACCACACCCCAGTCCGGATGTGGCGTCCGGATCGGGAGCGGTGGGGAGTGAGCGCCGTCAACGGCCGCTCCGACCGGCTCCCTCCCCACCCCGGCCACCATGCCCTGTCCGACTTCGGAACGCAGCACGGCGCTGGACGACGACGGGTCAGGGCTGGGCTGGTGGCCCTCGGCGGGCGTCCGGCCGGCGGCCCCGGGTTCGTTCGTGGGTCTGGTCACGTGGGCCCATGGCGAATAGATGCTTTCGTCATCTCCATGCATCTCTGAACAAGCGTCTCGATAAATGGGCGCGAGGTGAAGTTTCCCGGACCGCTTCTGCGGGTGGAGGCAGGGCGGAATCAAGCGGTCATGGCGACACATGCTTTGCCAGCAGATCGTTGAGGACTTCGACGGGTGTCGCCCAGTCCAACGTCTTGCGTGGCCTTCGGTTCAGCTGTGCGGCTACCTTATCGAGTTCGTCCTGGGTATGCAAGGACAGTTCGGTTCCCTTCGTGAAATACTGGCGGAGAAGCCCTTTGGTGTTCTCG
>NZ_CDWWXB010000050.1:0-5009 GCF_977971855.1 Frankia sp. CoWAU3
CCGGCTCCCGAGGTGCGACGGGAGGTACGCCGTGTATGGCGGTCTTCGAGGCCGTGGTGGTCTTCGAGGCCGTGGCCGTCTCGGCCTGACCGTGGCCGGAGGGCTGTTGCTCGCGCTGGTCGTCGGATGCTCGGAGCCGGGGTCGAGCGGGTCCGGCGGCTCGGCCGCCCGGCCGGGCTCGGTGGTCACGCCGAGTGCGTCGTCTCAGGACCCGGGCGGCCCGGGTGCGCTCGGGACCTCCGCCGCGGCTGCGACGCCTGACGTCTCACGGGCGCCGGGTCCCTCCGGAACCTCCGCCGCCCCGGACGGTGTCGCGTCACTGCTGGTGCCGACTCCGCGAGCATCCTCCGTCTTCGTCGGAGAGGCCTGTTCCCCCGCCGAGGACACCTCGCCCGCGACCGCCGTCAACGGCCTTGTGCTGTTCTGTGCGCCCGTCGGCGGGACCGGCCCGGCCGGCATCGGTCGATGGTCCACGGAGGCGCCCGCCCCGGCTCCCGCGGCTCGGCCGGATGAGGGCGGGAACTGCGGCCCCGAGGACGTCGGGCGCATCGTCCAGGACTCCGCCGGCCGCCCGGTGTCCTGCCTTCGGGACCCGACGGGCACCCTGACCTGGTCCGACATCTCCTGAACTACGTCACCAGGTCACCGAGCCGCCAGGTCACCGATGCCGCCGGGATGATCAGCCGTTGCGGCGGGCCCGGCGGGTGGTGAGGGCCTCGGCGACGGACCAGAGAGCCGGCAGCACCAGGGCTCCGAAGACGGTCGCCCATGCCCACGGATGATCGGCCAGGTAGGGCACGACATCGTCGTGTAGCCAGAGGAAGAGCCGGTCATGGATCACCGGAACGACACCGGCCGCCGCGAACACCGCGATGAGCCCCGCTCCCACGACCGCCAGTCCTCCGGGCAGGTGCCGCCAGCCGGTAAGTCCGATCATCAGCAGGCCGATCAGGCCGACGACGATCCCCAGGCCGCCGACGATGCCCGAACCGGCCAGCCCGCCGGCCGTGCCGAGGCCGACCAGCGCTGTTCCCACCGCGATCGTCATCCGCCGCCGGCCGTGCGTGACATCCCGGATCATCTCGAAGGCGAGACGGGTGACGGCCCGGGCGAGGAACGCGACCGGCCGCAGGGGCCGTGGCAGCCGGCGGGTCGATGCGGCCCAGGCGACGACCACGGCCACGATCTGGGCTAGGGCGGTCACCAGAACCGGGCCCTGCGCCGCGTCGGTGATGCGCTCGTCCGAGACGCGGCAGGCCCCAAGTACCTTGTCCACCGCTCGCGGGGGCAGCGCGCCGGGCGTGACGGGGACGCCGCTGAGCCCGGGTGGCCGGGGCGGTCGGCGCGCCAGAGCCGCACTGTCGACGCCGGCAGGCCGGTGGGCACCGGTCTGTCCCGCGGCGATCCTGGCGGCCACGGCCGCGGCCAGCGAGATGACCTCGGCGCTGCGCGGCTCGTCCAGGTTCGGGGAGCCTGTCTCTTCCGGTACCGCCGAGGCCCCCGGTCCGGTCGTCGTCCCGGGCCGGCTCGGTTCCACGGTCAGGGCCCGGTCGACGGCGGCGAGGAAGTCGGCGGTGGGCCGCGGATCGACCCCGGCCTTGTTGTCGCGCCGCACCGCCTCGGCGACCCCCACCAGCTCCTTGGCCGCGATGTCCCGTTGGATGCCGGCGGCGACCCAGGTCGCCGTGACCGGAAGGTTCGGCGGCACGGGGGCGTCCGGATCGGTCAGAAAGCCAAGCTCGTCGAGTACCTCCCGCGGCGCCGGGATGCCGGCCACCTCGGTGAGATCGTCGACCAGATCCACCAGCCAGCCCCGGCGGGCCAGCGCCGCGGCGTGGGCGTGACCGGCGGGGACGGCGGTGTCCCGGCGGATCACGAGCCGGCGTGGATCCAGCATGATCCGGACCAGCCAGCCCGCACCGTCCAGCCGTCCCCACATCCAGTCGTTGGCCCGCCACGAGGACTTCGCGAAGGCGCCGAAGTTTCCCAGCTGCAGGCCTGTGATCTTCTCCTCGGCCAGTGCGCGGGCGGGATCGAGGCGGTTCGGTAGATCCGCGCTGATCTGGACGAGCTCAACCGGTTGATCGAGGACTGCGGCGCCGGTGCTTCGTTCGACCAGGTGCACGTCGAGCACGGCGATCAGGGCGTCCGCGGGAGTCGACGGGAGGTACCCGACGAAGTCCGCGAGGGTCCGGGCCGCCACCGCCCGGCGCTGGCCGATGCTGAGACCCTCGGGCCTGGTCTCTGGTCCCGCCGGAGGCGGGGCCGCGGGGGACCGCCGGTCCACGAGATCGGTGAGCTCGGTCCGCAGGGTCTCGATCATCCGCTCCAGGGAGCGCCAGGCCCGGGTGAGCTCGTCCTGCCCCGCGTCGCCCTCCGGGTCGGTCCGCAACCAGCGGCGGGCAGACTCGGCGATGACGTCGAGCAGCGGTGCCCCGGCCATCGCACCGAGGGTCTCGCTGACCGTCGTGAAGACGCCGGGCCGCAGGGCTGTGGTGGCTGTGGTGGCTGTGGTGGCTGTGGTGTCGGTGGTGGCTGTGGTGTCGGTGGTGGCGGTGGTGGCGGTGTTCCGGATGGTGGCGTGCGATGCGCCGTGCACGGCCGCCGCGAGCCGGGCGAGTCGGATCCGGTCCGCCGGCTCGGGGGAGAGGACGTACCCTTCGTTGATCATGTTGATCAGCAGGCCCTTGGCGGCGTCGAGCGCGGGTCGGCCCAGTCGCCACAGGTCGGCGAGGTCGGCCGTGGTCGGCAGCCGGTCGGGAAGCATCTGGACCACGGCGTTGACCGCGGCGTTCGTCATCCGGGCGGGTCCGGCCGCGTCGGTGCGCAGCGCGTCGGTGTCCGGGGGACGGGGCAGGTCGAACCGACCACCGAGGACGCGCAGCAGCGCCTCGATCACCGGTGGGGCGATCTCCTCTGCCAGGCTGCGGCGGTAGGCGTCATAGACGCTCTCGTCCGCTAATCGGGGACCACCGGCCGGGGCGAGGCGCAGCAGCCGTCGCCGGTTCGCCCGCGTACCGCGTACGGCGCTGTTGTGGTCGCGTAGCGTCGCCAGATCCGTACCGATCGACTGGTTCAGCGCCGCGCCGAGCACCTGGAGGAGCGTGGGGATCACCATGGGTGGCGCAGGCAGGGCGGGCGGTGTGGACGTTCTGGTTGCTGCCGCCGGATTCGTCGGTACCGCCGGATTCGTCGGTACCGACATCCGCGGCGAGGGTACGACGTAGGCGAGCACGCGACGGACTTGGCGTTCGGCGGGCCGGTCGAAGATGGCCGCCAGCGCCGGTCCGATCGGGCGGTTGACCAGGATCCCGCCGTCCGAGGCGTGGAATCCGTGGGAAGCGTTGACGTAGCGGGCCATGTCCGGGTGCGCGGCGTCGACGGCGTGCCCCACCGGCACGTAGGCCGGCTCGAAGGCGCCCGGAAAGGCGGAACTGGCCCGTGCGGCCAGGGCGAGACGGGGGACCGCGCCAGGGTCGGTCAGGTCCTGCGTGCCGAAGGCGAACAGGCCCCGGTGGTCGACGTCGTACATGGTGCCGCCGAGTGAGTCGGCGTGCTCGGCGACCTCGCCGCGCAGGATCGTCGTAGTGATGAAGACCGATGTCGGGCGGTCCATGCTGGCTCGGGCCATGCCGGCTCGGGCCGTCTCCCCCACCGCTGTCAAGGCGGTGTGCAGCGCGGGCAGCACGGCGGTGTCCCCGTGCAGCAGCGAGGGATACGTCTTCTCGTGGGGGGTGCGCATGAGCGCGTCAAACGAGCCGAGGGACAGCCACAGGTCCCGCAGCGGGGTGAGATCGGCGTGGTGGGTGTTCGCGTAGCCCAGCATGGCGGCGTTGATGCCACCGGCCGAGGTGCCGGCGAGTACGTCCACACTGACCTCGACGTCGAGGATGGCCGCCAGCCGGGCGTAACGGGCAGCGACGGCGTCGTCCGCGTCGTCCGCGTCGTCGGCCCGGTCACGGTCCGGGCTGGTCGCAAGGTTGATCTCGGTGGCGACCCCGCCCATCCAGACGGCGAGGCTCGCGCCACCGGTCATGACGACCGCGAGCCGTACCTCCTGGGTGGCCGGGTCGCGCATGAGTGGCAAGAGTAGACGTGCCCGGCCCCGGGTCTTCCCCGTTTGTCGGAGAAAAGTTGGATCGCGACGACTTCTTCCCAGCCGCCACTCTTGTCAACGGGTTACTCGTGAGTAGCATGGGAACAACGTACTCACGAGTAGCTAGTCGGCATCGGCCGATCACGGTGTCCGGCGGTCCCGGGAAGGAGCCGTTGATGGGCCACTACCGGAGCAATCTGCGAGACATCGAGTTCAACCTGTTCGAGGTGTTCGGGGTCGATCGCACGCTCGGCACCGGTCCCTTCGGGGAGATGGACGCCGAGACCGCGCGCGAGGTGCTGGCCGAGCTCGATCACCTCGCCTCCGGACCTGTTGCCGAGTCCTTCACCGACGCCGACCGTCATCCGCCGACCCTGGATCCGGCGACCGGGTCGGTGACCCTGCCGGAGTCGTTCAAGAAGTCCTACCAGGCCGTTCTGGACGGTGAGTGGTGGCGGCTCTACCTTCCGCCGCACCTGGGTGGGCTGGGTGCGTCCCCGACCGTCGCGTGGGCGGCCTCGGAGCTGCTGCTCGGAGCGAACCCGGCCATCTTCATGTACATGGCCGGCCCGACGTTCGCGGCGATCCTGCACCGGCTCGGCAACGAATGGCAGCGCCAGCTCGCCGAGTTCGCCATCGAACGGCACTGGGGCGCGACGATGGTGCTCACCGAGCCGGACGCGGGTTCCGACGTCGGGGCCGGTCGTACCAGGGCGATCGAGCAGCCCGACGGCACCTGGCACATCGAGGGCGTGAAGCGGTTCATCACCAACGGGGACTGGGATGTCCCGGAGAACATCATCCACCTCGTGCTCGCCCGGCCGGAGGGGCACGGCCCGGGGAGTAAAGGCCTGTCGATGTTCGTGGTGCCGAAGTTCATGCCCGATCCGCGGACCGGCACGCCCGGCGCCCG
>NZ_CDWWXB010000050.1:5372-13723 GCF_977971855.1 Frankia sp. CoWAU3
CGGGCGCCGGCGGTCGGTTGGCTGGTCGGCGACGTCCACGAGGGCATCGCCCAGATGTTCCAGGTGATCGAGTACGCCCGGATGATGGTGGGCAGCAAGGCCATCGCCACGCTGTCCACCGGATATCTCAACGCGCTCGAGTTCGCCCGCACCCGCGTCCAGGGTGCGGACCTGGCCCGCGCGTCGGACAAGACGGCACCGCGTGTCACGATCATTCATCATCCGGATGTCCGCCGGATGCTGATGATGCAGAAGGTGTATGCGGAGGGCATGCGTTCACTGGTGCTCTACACCGCGACGTTCCAGGACCGGGTTGCGCTGGCCGGCGAGCGGGGGGAGGCCGACGAGCTCGCCGAACGCATCAACGACCTGCTGCTCCCGATCGTCAAGGGGGTCGGCTCCGAACGGTCCTACGAGTTGCTCGCCTCTTCACTGCAGATCCTCGGTGGTTCCGGGTACCTGCAGGACTATCCGATCGAGCAGTACATCCGCGATGCCAAGATCGACACTCTCTACGAGGGCACCACGTCGATCCAGGGCCAGGACCTGTTTTTCCGGAAAATCGTCCGGGACCAGGGGCAGGCGCTGGCCTCCGTGCTGGGCGAGATCCAGACGTTCGTGAAGGGCGAGGCCGGCAACGGCGCGCTGCGGGCGGAGCGGGAGGCGCTGGGGGTGGCCCTTGGGGACGTCCAGAGCATGGTGAATTCGCTGGTCGGGTTCCTCACCGCCGCCGCCGAGGAGGCCGCCGCGATCTACAAGGTCGGCCTGAATACGACGAGGCTGCTGATGAGCCTCGGTGACCTGATCATCGGATGGCTGCTCCTGCGCGGCGCCGAGGTAGCCCTGCGGACCCAGGATTCTCCGGCGCTCGCCGGGGCCCGGCCCGCTCGGGACGCCGCCTTTTACCAGGGCAAGGTGGCCGCCGCGCGCTGGTTCGCGGCCAACGTGCTACCAGAGTTGACGGCGCGCCGGGTAGCGCTGGAGTCCACCGGCCTCGGGCTCATGGAACTGCCGGAGGAGGCGTTCTGATGTTGCCGCGGCGGGGTTGCGTTCTTGCCGCGGAAGGGTATATGGACCGGTATGGGAATCCCGTTGAGTCTTTTACTCTTGGCCCTCGGCGCCATCCTCGCCTTCGCGGTCCGCTCCGAACCGTCCGGGCTCGACATCACGGCCGTGGGCATCATCCTGATGTGCGTCAGCGCCATTGGGCTCGGCCTCACCCTGTACCGCGACCAGTGGCGCAGGAAGATCGTCGAAGAGTCGGTCGAGAACGGCGTGCCTGCGCCCAGGCCGCTCGATGACGGCATCATCGTCGACCCGTCCGCTCCGTTCGAGGCCCCGCACCGGCGCGAGCTGGGACTGACCCCCGAGGAGGATCGTCGGCTGAACCCCTCACGCCATCCGGAGGCGACCTGCGGTGACGGGCAGCCGGCCATCCACGTGCACGTCGAAGGGGACCATCCCGTGTCGCCGCACTGAACCGTGCTCGTTCACCGGTCCGCCTGCCCACCGCCCGGTCCGGTTCCCTGGACGGTCCGTGGGGACGGACCAGGGAACCCGGCCGGGCGCTCGTCCGCGGGGGCGAGCCGGGATGGTCGGTTCAGGAGGTGCGTAGCGGCGGGAACGCCTGATCGAGCTCGTTGCGCATGTCCCGCTTGAGGATGTCGTCGGCGTCCGAGGAAGACTGACCCTCGAGTAGAAACCGAGCCACTCGTAGGGTGAGGTCGACCCGCTCAGCCAGGTTGAGCGTGCCGGTGAACCGGCCGCTGGAGTTGGCGGAGGTCAGAACCTTGGCGACGAACTCGTCCGCGGCCTGCAGTGCCTCCACTCGCGTCATGGTTCCACCTCTTTGTGCCGGAAGCCGGTCAGAGGCGCAACCGTACCAGGGAGCGGAATCTGGGCCGTTGTGTGCCCCTCTTGCGTGCAGTGTGCCCGTTTGTGGCCAACTGGTGGATCCGATGAGTCGATCAGGACCAGGCGAGTGCCACCGTGGGATCGGTGATGACGGCACCCACGTCGGCGAGGACCGCGGAGCCCAGCGCGCCGTCGACGATGCGATGGTCGAACGAGAGTGCCAGCTGTACCACCGTACGCACGGTGAGCTGGCCCTCGTGCACCCAGGGCATCGGTCGGATCGAGCCCAGGGCGAGGATCGCAGCTTCGCCCGGGTTCAGGATCGGGGTGCCGATGTCGACGCCGAGGACGCCGACGTTGGTGATGGTGATCGTGCCGCCGCGCAGATCCGCGGGGCTGAGCCGGTCCGCCCTCGCCGCGGTGGTGAGGCCGGCCAGGGCGTGAGCCAGCCCGACGACGTCGAGCCGGCCGGCATCCGGGATGGTGGGCACGACGAGCCCACGCGGGCCCGCCACGGCGATGCCGAGGTTCACCCGGTCGTACACATGTATCTCCGGCCGGCCACCGCCCGCGTCCTCGACCCAGGATGAATTGATCATCGGATGTCGGCGAACGGCGATGAGCAGGGCTCTGGCGACGAACAGCAATGGGGTGATCTTGATCCTGGTGAACTCCGGCAGCGCCGTGATCCGGTCCCGGGCGGCCATCGTCGCCGTCGCGTCGACGGTGAGGAACTCGGTGACGTGCGGGGCTGCCGAGACGCTGGCGACCATCGCCTGCGCCATCGACCGCCGGATGCCGGTGACAGGCACGTGCCAGGTACGCGTCTCGGCGGAGAAGGTGGCCCCGGCGGGGATGACGCCGATCGGCGGGGCATCGCGCGTGGGCGGCGCCGCGAGGGGCGCGGTACGGGCGGGGGCACGCACCGCGGCCTCGACGTCGGCCCGGCTGATCGTGCCGTCTGGGCCGGTGCCGGCGAGGGATGCGAGGTCGACACCGAGGTCACGGGCGAGCTTGCGGACCGGCGGTTTGGCGAGGACCGGACCGGCTGTGTGGATCGGACCGGCTGTGTGGATCGGACCGGCTGGCGTAGGTGGTCGTCGAGGGCGGCGCCGGCGGCTCTCGGCCGTCCTCGGTCCATAGCCCACGAGGACTGGGGTGCGCTCGATGCTGCCAGCGTCCCGGGATGTCGGCAGGCTGTTCGCACCCGTCCCGTCGGCGTTGGTGTCGGCGTCGGTGTAGGTGTCGGCGTCGGTGTCGGCGGTCTGGATGGTCAGCAGGGGTGCGCCGACCGCGAGGGTCGTTCCCTCGGCGCCGTGGGTCTCGACCAGGATCCCGGCGAACGGGCTGGGGACCTCGACGACCGCCTTCGCGGTCTCGACCTCAACGAGGGGCTGGTTCACCGTGACGGTGTCCCCGACCTGGGCAAGCCACCGGACGATGTCCGCCTCGGTCAGACCTTCGCCGAGGTCAGGGAGCCGGAACTGTCGCTGCGTCACGGTAACCCCAGTCAGATAGCCGGTTGGTCGGTCCTCATGCTTCTCAGGACGCTCAGTACGCGAAGGAACGGTCCACGGCGTCGAGGATGCGGTCGACGTCGGGGAGGTAGTGATCTTCGAGGCGGGCCGGGGGATACGGGGTGTCGAAGCCGGTGACCCGCAGGACCGGCGCCTCCAGGGAGTAGAACGCCCGCTCCGTCACCCGCGCGGCGACCTCGGCCGACACCGAGACGTTGGACGGTGCCTCATGGACCACGACCAGCCGGCCGGTCCGGCGTACCGAGTCGAGCACGGGTTCCAGGTTCAGGGGTGAGAGCGTCCGCAGGTCGATGACCTCCAGCGACCGGCTGTCGTCCGCTGCGCTGATCTCGGCGGCGTCGAGGCAGGTCCGTACGGTGGGACCATAGCCGACGAGGGTCGCGTCCGTGCCGGTGCGCACGACCCGGCTGGCGTGCAGCTGGGTGAGCTCGCCCGCGGGCAGTTCGGAGAGGGGGCGCGGGTCGACCACGCCCTTCTCCCAGTACCGCCGTTTCGGTTCGAGGAAGATCACCGGATCGTCGGACCGGATGGCCTGCTGGATCATGTGATGGGCGTCGACCGGGTTCGAGCAGGCGACAACCTTCAGGCCGGCGGTGTGACAGAAGTACGCTTCCGGCGACTCACTGTGATGTTCGACGGCGCCGATCCCGCCGCCGAAGGGGATGCGGATCGTCACCGGCAGCCGGATCCGGCCGGCCGACCGGTAGTGCAGCTTCGCGAGCTGGCTGACGATCTGGTCGAACGCGGGATAGACGAACCCGTCGAACTGGATCTCACAGACCGGCCGGTAACCGCGCATGGCCAGCCCGATCGCCGTGCCGACGATCGCCGACTCGGCCAGTGGGGTGTCGATGACCCTGGCCTCGCCGAACTCCTGTTGCAGCCCGTCGGTCACCCGGAAGACCCCGCCGAGCTTGCCGACGTCCTCCCCCATGATCAAAACCTTGGGATCGGCTGCCATCGCCGAACGCAGCCCGAGGTTCAACGCCTTGGCCATGGTGACCGGGGCGCGGGCAACCCGCTCACCGACCTCGTCGGAGCGCTGCTCCCCGGCGACGACGGCCCCGCTGGTCACCGGTTCCCCTCGGGTACGCCCATCTCGTCCTCCACGCCGGGCCCCTCCACGTCGAACATGGCCGCCAACGCCGATCGCTGGGCCGTCACGAGTTCATTCTCAGCCACCTGCACATGGTCGAACAGGCTGGTCGGGATCGGATCCGGCAGCGCGACGCACTGCGCGCGCAGCTCGTGCGCGAAGGAGTCCGCCTCGATGGCCAGCTGCCGCAGACTCTCCTCGGTGAGTAGGCCCCGCGCCGTCAGGTAGGCGCGCATCCGGTCCAACGGATCACGCCGACGCCACATGTCCAGTTCACCCTTCGGACGGTAGCGGCTGGGATCGTCTGCCGTGGTGTGTGGATTCATCCGGTAGGTCACGGCCTCCACCAGCACCGGACCACGCCCGGCACGCGCGGTCGCCAGGGCCCACCGGGTCACCGCGAGACACGCCAGCACGTCGTTGCCGTCCACCCGCACGCCCGGGAAGCCGAAGCCCGCAGCCCGGTGGACGATCTCGATCCGGCTCTGGCGCCGGGCAGGTGCCGAGATGGCCCACTGGTTGTTCTGGCAGAAGAACACCAGCGGGGCGGCGAACACGCTCGCCCATCCGAACGCCTCGCTGACATCGCCCTCGCTTGACGCCCCGTCACCGAAGTACGCAATAGCCGCGTCGTCGGTGCCGTCCCGGGCGATTCCCATCGCGTAGCCGGTGGCATGCAGCGCCTGCGAGCCCACGACGATCGAGTAGAGGGCGCACCCGTGGGTGCCCGGATCCCAGCCACCGAGCGTCGTGCCGCGATAGATCGCCAGGATTTCCCTCGGCCTGACTCCCCGGCACCAGGCCACCCCGTGTTCCCGGTACGACGGGAACACCATGTCGCCGGGCCTCAGCGCCCGGCCGGATCCGACTTGGGCCGCCTCCTGGCCCCGCAGGCTCGCCCACAGCCCCAGCTCGCCCTGGCGCTGCAGGCTGGTCGCCTCCTCGTCGAACCGGCGGATGAACACCATGTCCCGATACAGCCCGTACAGGTCGTCGTCGGTCAGGTCGGCGATCTGGGCGGCCAGATCGACGGCTGTCCGGGGCGGGTCCGCTCCCGCGGCGTCCACCCCGCCGGCGCGGGCTCTGGAGGGATCGGGTCCCGGCGCATCGGGTCCCGGCGCATCGGGTCCGGCCGCCGTCGTCGTGGATGCGGTGGTGATCCGGTGACCGGCCGGGGTGAGCAGCTGCATGAGCTCCGTCACACTCGCCAACGATAGACCTTGGACGGACAGTGGCAACCGGATCCGACGGTCCCGCCGTGACGAGTGACCATCGTTCCTGCTCGGTACGGTTGCGCGGTGACGAGTGCGCAGCACATGAGCCGCCCGCCGGCCCGGCGTGAGATCGGCAAGGTGGGGATCTGGAGTGGCCAGTTCGACTTCTCCCCGGCCGCGGTCGTCCGGGAGGCGGTCGCGGAACTCGACGATCTCGGTTATCCGACGTTGTGGACCGGTGAGGTCAAGGGGCGCGAGGTGCTGGTCACCGCCGCTCTGGCGCTCGCGGCCACCTCCCGGATGACGATCGCGACCGGGATCGCGCAGATCCTCGCCCGTAACCCACTCACCATGACCGCCGGTCAGCTGGCCCTCGCCGAGGCGTACCCGGACCGGTTCCTGCTCGGGCTCGGGGTGTCCCACGCCGAGCTGATGCACATCCGGGGCGCCTCCTACACGCGCCCACTCGCCCAGATGGCGGCGTACCTCGACGAGATGGACCGGATGGCGGTCGAGCAGTACCGGGCCGTGCCACCTCCCGGTGTCCCGCCACGGGTGCTCGCCGCGCTCGGTCCGAAGATGCTCGGCCTCGCCCGGGACCGGGCCGACGGCGCCCACACCTATTTCGTGCCACCCGAGCACACCGCTGCCGCCCGGGACATCCTTGGGCCCGGCAAGCTGCTCGTCCCCGAGCAGGCGTTCGTCTTGCACACCGATCCGGAACAGGCCCGTGAGCTCGCCCGCCGGCACACCGGGTCCTATCTTCGGCTGCCGAACTACACGACGAACCTGCGGCGCTTCGGGTTCGACGACGACGATCTCGCCGGCTCGGGCTCGGACCGCCTGGTCGACACGATCGTCCCCTGGGGGGACGCGGACGTCCTGCTCGGGCGGATCAAGGAGCATCTCGACGCCGGGGCCGATCAGGTGGCCGTGCAGGTGCTTGACTTCGAGCGCCGTGGGCTGCCGCGTCGGCAGTGGCGCGAACTGGCACCGGTGCTGTCGGCACTCTGACCTCGGACGGACCGCGGCGGTCGAGCTCGGGATCATGGGAACGGTCGGGACGCGGCCGGTTTGCGAGTGGCTCGTCGTGGCGCGGTTGTCACGGAGGGGGAGCCTGGGGTGGAGCGGGGTGCAGTCAGCCGGCGTGTTCGGCGTGTTCGGCGTGTTCGGTGCAGACGCGGGCGCACGGCCGTCGCCGGTGGCGTCGCCGTCATCGTCGGATTCATGTTCGCGGCCTGTGCCGTGCCCTACGGCGAGGACCGTCCGAGGCCGATGCCGACGACTCATGCCGATGGTGCTTCCGTCACCACCGGTCCCCCCGCCTCAGCCGCGGCCACCGTGGGAGCCGTGGGAGCTGCCCCCGTCGGTGACGGCCCGCGGCGGCCGACGGGGCAGCCGGTCACCATCGCCTTCGGCGGTGACATCCACTTCGCGGGTGCTCCCGGTCAGCGGCTCGCCGCCGATCCGCGGACGGCGATCGGACCCATGTCGGCGGCCCTGAGCGCGGCCGATCTCGCGATCGCGAACCTGGAGACGGCGGTGACGGACCGTGGCACCGCGGCCCAGAAGGCGTATGTGTTCCGGGCTTCGCCCACCGCGTTCACCGCGGTGCGGGCGGCCGGCATCGACGTCGTCACGATGGCCAACAACCACGGCATGGACTACGGCATCGAAGGCCTGCAGGATTCGCTGCGTTACGCCCGGGAGGCGCACTTCCCGCTCGTCGGCATCGGCGTGGACGACACCGCCGCGTACGCCCCGTACACGACGACGGTCAAGGGGCAGCGTATCGCCGTCCTCGGGGCCACCCAGGTGCTCGACGACGAGTTGATCGCGGCCTGGACGGCGGGTCCGCACAAGCCCGGCCTGGCATCGGCCAAGGAGGTCGATCGGCTGGTGTGGGCCGTGCGGGCCGTGCGGGCCGCGGCGGACACGGTCATCGTCTTCCTGCACTGGGGGACCGAGCAGCAGCAGTGCCCCAACGAGGCACAGCGCGCCCTGCTCCCCCGGCTGGCGGCCGCGGGCGCGGACGTCGTCATCGGGAGCCACGCCCACGTTCTGCTGGGCGCCGGATGGAACTCCGATGGAGTGTACGTCGGCTACGGGTTGGGGAACTTTGTGTTCTATTCCTCCGGCGCCGGCCGGAACACCGAGTCCGGGGTGCTGGAACTGACCGTCGCCGGCCGGGCGGTCACGGCCGCCGCCTGGCTACCCGCCCGGATCGTGGGGGCATCCCCCAGCCGGTGACCGGTGCCGCGGGAGCCCGGGCCCTGGCGAGTTGGAACGCTCTGCGCGCCTGCACCGGCCTCTCGGCGACGGCCCCCTGCTCCGCTGCGCGCCCCTGCTCCGCTGCGCGCACTGTGGCTCCGCTGCGCGCCCCCTGCTCCGCCGGGAACCTCGCTCAGGTGGCTGGTCGGGCCGCGCAGATGGTGCAGGTGCCGTAGATCTCCACGGTGTGCACGACGTCGACGAATCCCTCGGCGTTGGCGACCTTGGCGGTCCACGCCTCGATCTCCGGCCCCGCGATCTCCACCGTCCGGCCGCAGGAGCGGCAGACGAGGTGATGGTGATGGTCGTCGGAGGCACAGCGCCGGTAGACCGTCTCACCGTCGTCCCGGCGGAGCATGTCGACCTCGCCGCGGTCGG
>NZ_CDWWXB010000050.1:13825-18502 GCF_977971855.1 Frankia sp. CoWAU3
GACCGCGGCGCCCTGCGCCCGTAGCCGGGCGTGCAGATCCTGAGCGCTGGTAAAGGCGTCGGTCTCGGCAAGCGCGGCGGAGACGGCGTCGCCCTGCCGGGTGGCACGCACGGCCGTCCCCCGGCTCGGCGCCGGACGGAGCTCCACCGTCTCATCCCGATGGTTGCGGGGGTCGCGGGCCGGCCGACCCGCGCCGGCCGACCTGGTGTCGTTCCCCGCGGTGCTCACGTTGCTCCCTTCGCCACCGTTCAGGCTGTCTGGTCGGTTCAGTCTGTTGCCGGAGGCGCCCTTACCGTCCGTGCCTCTCATCCCGACTGTGCCGTCCGTCCCGCCCGGGGTGCGCGCCAGCCGTGGGGTCGGCTCGGACCCATGAGCTTCTTGGGGTGTACGGGCCACGTTCTCACTTTCTCATCTCCTCGTCGCGCTGGGCGTGCCTGTCGACGGGAATGGGCACGCGTCCGTTTGTCATTATTGACAATGGTTTTCATCCTGGAGGCGCTGGGTGTGGCACGACTCCGTCGGTGGTGAGCAGTACCGGCGTTTCGTCTCGATCGGAGCGCAGGTGCTCAACCAGAAGCCCGAACTCGCCAACTGCTGACGGCCGCACGCTGACGGCCGCACCCACCGATGATCTGCAACGCTCCGAGGCATAACCTTCGCCCAGAGTAGATCCAGGACGGAGGGATGCATGGCGGGGCGTAGCGGCCGACCTGGGTGGTTGCGAGAACCGGATCCGCTCCAGAACCCCCTCGGTAGTCGGCTCGCCATCCTCGGCGCGATCGTGCTGGTGATCGGCGGGGGAGCAGCGACCCTGGCGGGCGGTGCGGATCCGGCGTCCGGGCTGCCCGCGTCCACCACTGGCGACTCTGTGTCTACCACAAGCGACTTTGTGCCTACCACAAGCGACTTTGTGCCTACCGCAAGCGACTCTGCCGAGCTGGCCTCCTGGTACCACGGCAGCGAGGGTCTACGGGCCCGGGTCGCCACGGACGTCGCGGCGGCCCGGGCGTATCTGGCCGCCCAGGACGGCGCTTCCCTGCAGCCCGTCTGCATCTCCCTCGGCACCGACACGCAGGCGGCGCTGACCGCGCCGGTACCGCCGACCGTGGCCGCGCAGGCGCGGTTCGATGCCGGCGGCAGGGACTACGCCGCCGCTGCGGCGTCCTGCAAGCAGCTCTTCGATGGCACCCGGATCCAGGTCGGCGTGCTGCAGCAGCGCATCGCGGCGTCGTTGGCGGACGGTGACCGGGAATGGGGGGCGCTGGCCGCTCTCATCGGACAGCCGATGGCGACCGCGAGTCCCCCCGAGGCGTCGGGACGCAGCGGGTGAGGCCGTGCAGGGTGCCGGTGAGTGGAAAGGTCCGGATCTCTTGCTCACACCATCCGGCCTGCCGCAGGGACGCGAGTTCGGCGGCCGTGCCCCGGAGGTCGTAGGCGAGGATGAACAGCAGGATCCGGTTCGGCGGTTGCGGGCGGCTGCGGATCGCGCCATCCGCGCCATCCTTCCCGATCACGCTCAGGAAGGTCGTCGCCGATCGGGGTACCCGGGGTCCGACCGGCGGTTCCCTGGACGACGCGTCGTCGCTGAGGTCCATGGCGTAGAGCCAGCCCGCCCGTGCCAGTCGGCCGCCGACGATGACGAGATCGCCCGCCCGATACTCGGCGCGGGCGGCGATCGTCGCGTCGACCATGGCCTCGATCGGACGGGGATCGTGGCGTTCGTCCCACAGCGTGACGGTCCCGCCGACCGCGCAGACCGGCATCACCGCCAGCGCGATCAGGCCGACGGCCGCGGGAAGCCGCGCCGGCCCGACCAGCCTGGCTGTCTGGGCCGTGCGGGCCAGGTCGGCGACGCCGACCGCAACGATGATGGTGAGCAACGGAACCAGAAACAGGTTGGTCCGACAGGCCCCGAAGGGCCAGTAGCGTCCGGCGCTGGCCGCGAGTTGGAGCAGTTCGGCGCCGACCAAGGCGACGATAAGGATCATCCCGTCGGGGCGCCGGCGCAGTACCCGGACTCCGAGCGCCAGCGCAACCGCCGTGGCCGTCCCGACGAGCAGCGTCGGGAGGCGATGCCCCTGGAGGAGGGAGTGCACCAGATTGGGGTCATAACGGTCGATCCCGGGCGGGACGCCACCGAGAATCGCGCCGGTCTGTTCGAGCGTGAACCGCAGGCCGCCAAGGATCCCTCGACCGGCGAGGAAGTGATCGTCCCAGAAATGGCTCGCCCGTTGGCTGGACTGGTGCGCCACAAAGATCATCATGTGGGTGCCGGCCAGGAGGAGGGCGGGGCCCGCCCGTCCGGCGGTGCGCACCACGGTGCGTCGGGGCACCGCGCGGACCAGATCGTAGCCAGCGAGGGGAACCAGCAGAAACACTGCGGGCAGCGACAGCAGCGCCAGCGCCCCGGCCGCGGTCCGGCGTGGGAGCGTGGCCTGTCCCGTCCACAGCGCGACCACCGCGAGGGTGACCACCGCATCGAGGACGTAAGGCTTGAGCTGCGTGCCGGTGTCGACGACGGTGCCGGCGAGGGCGGTCGTCACCGTGGCGGCCACGGCCGGTACCCGGCCGGTGAACCGCCGCGCGAGCAGGAAGCCGCCCGCAGCGAGAAGCGGTAGCCAGATTCCCGCTCCGACGAGCCGGAGCGACCAGCTGTGCCAGCCGAGGATGGTCCCGGTCAGTCGGGTCAGTGCCAGTGAGCCGACCGAGGACGGGGTGTTGGCCGCCGTCAGCTCCGACCAGAACGTCGGCCACGGTTCCCCCGCGAAGTGCGGGCGCCACAGCTCGTCGTACCAGAGCGGACGATCGATCCGGGCTCGCAGCGCGATCTGCACCCCGATCGTGGCGGCGACCAGCAGACCCACGAGCAGGACGTCGCCATGCTGTTTTTCCACAGGTTGTCCACAGGGCGCTGGCGTCCTGTGGACAACCTCCCCGATGGTGTCGATTGCTCCGTCAGTTCCGTCGTTGGGAGGGGTGTTTGTAGGAGGCCAGGAAGCGATCGATCCGGCCGATAGCGTCCGTGAGATCGTCCACCGCGGGCAGGGTCACGATCCGGACATGGTCGGGATGCGGCCAGTTGAAGCCGCTGCCCTGGACGAGCAGGATCTTCTCGGCCAACAGCAGATCGAGGACGAAGCGCTCGTCGTCCCGGATCGGGTAGACGGCGGGGTCCAGCCGGGGGAAGGCGTACAGCGCCCCCCGCGGCGGGACGCACGACACCCCGGGGATGTCGTTGAGGAGCTTCACGACCGTGTCTCGTTGTTCGCGCAGCCGGCCGCCGGGCAGGACGAGATCCCCTGCGCCGCCGTCCTCCGTGAGGGCGGCGACCGTGGCGAACTGCCCGGGCGCGTTGGCGCACAGGCGCATGTTCGCGAGGATGTTCACTCCCTCGATGTAGCTCGAGGCGTGGCCGCGCGGACCGGACATCACCATCCACCCGGCCCGGAACCCGGCCAGCCGATAGGACTTCGACAGCCCGTTGAAGGTCATGCAGACCAGGTCCGGCGCGAGCGCTGCGGTCGCGATGTGCTCGGCGTCCTCGTAGAGGATCCGGTCGTAGATCTCATCGGACAGCAGCATCAGGTGGTGGCGGCGGGCGACCTCGACGATGTTCTCCAGCACCTGCCGGTCGTAGACGGCACCAGTCGGGTTGTTCGGGTTGATGACGACGATCGCTCGTGTCCGCGGGGTGACCTTGGCGGCGATGTCGTCGAGGTCGGGCGCCCAGCCGGCGGACTCGTCGCAGAGGTAGTGCACGGGCCGGCCACCGCACAGGCTGACCACGGCCGTCCACAGTGGATAGTCGGGCGCGGGGAGCAGCACCTCGTCGCCGTTGTTGAGCAACGCCTGCAACGACATCATGATCAGTTCGGAGACGCCGTTGCCGAGGTAGACCCCGCCGGGGTCGATGCCGGTGACCCCCTTGCGGAGGTGATAGCGCACGACCGCTTCCCGGGCTGCGAGTAGTCCCTTGGAGTCGCTGTAACCCTGTGCATCCGCAAGGTTTGCCACGACGGCCTCGAGTACCTCCGGCGGTGCGGAGAAGCCGAACGGCGCGGGATTGCCGATGTTCAGCTTGAGGATGCGCGACCCCGCAGCTTCCAGCCGGGTCGCTTCGTCGAGGACAGGCCCACGGACGTCGTAGCAGACGTCGGCGAGCTTGTCGGACTGGGTGAACTCCATCTGCCCAGAGTAGGTGGGCTGTCCAGCGGATTTTCGACCGGTCGGCGGCGTGCCGGCGAGTTCACCCCGAGGGAGTGACTCCGAACTCGACGGTTGCGTGCTCGTTCGGCCTGATCGACTGATCCCTGTCCGGTCACCGAGAGCCGTGCCGCTCCTTGGCACGAAGATTGACGATATTCGCCTTGAGACCGATCGCATCGATGAGACCGATCTTGACCTGTGATGGAGCTGGAGTCACCTGCACTCCGGCAATCTTGTCACCGGTCGCCGCAGGTTTCCCGCGCCGGGCAAGCTGCGGCATCTGGTGAGATCAGGTGAATACGCACTGATCAGATCCGGTTCGGCAAGCGCACACGTGGAGAGGTCGATGCGTCGACCGGCGTCTGGAGGCAGGCAGAGCACGACGTCGTCCATGGAATCTCCTTGGCATCAGGTTAGGTTTACTTAGGTCATGCCTGGCTGCGGGATCGAGAGAAGGGGTGCCAGCTGGGG
>NZ_CDWWXB010000051.1:0-3837 GCF_977971855.1 Frankia sp. CoWAU3
GGGCGGCGCTGGTACGGGTGGCGGCGCTGTGGGGAACGACGGTGTGGTCGGTGGCGGTGTCGAGCAGTGGGCGCAAGCCCGCGAAGGCGCCCAGCCGGTCCGCCGGGTCGATGGGGGTGGCCAGCACGTTCGAGACGATGCCCAGCAGCTGCGCGATCTCGTCCTCGTCGGGCACCGGGACGTCGACGACCTCCTCGACCGGCACGTCGGTCAACCCGACGTAGACGCGGCCGTCGTCCTGGGGCAGCATCAGCGCGAACCGGTTCCGTTCACCCGGCATCGGCAGGGACAGCGCCGCGCGGGTCCCGGCCAGGACGGTGGAGCGCAGCACGAGGTGGGTGCCGCGGCTCGGCCGCAGCCGGATCCCCGGAGCCAGGGCCGGCGCCCACACACCGGTGGCATTGACCACCGTCCGCGCACGCAGGGTGATCCGGGTACCGGTGAGGGTGTCCACCGCGGTCGCCTCGATCCCACGACAACCGTGCCGGCTCGGGCCGCGGGGTCCGCCGTCGAGGCCGCCGCCGTCGAGGCCGGTCACCCGCAGCCGGGTCAGGATCCGGGCGCCGAATCCGGCTGCGGTCCGGGCCAGCGCGACTACGAGACGGGCGTCGTCGACGAGCTGGCCGTCCCAGTGCAGCACCCCGCCGCGCAGTCCGGCTTCCCGGAGCGCGGGAGCCACCCCGAGCGTCTCCACGGCGGTCAGCCGGCGTGGGCCGGGCAGGACCGCGCGGGGCGTGCCCGCGCCGCGGCGCAGCAGGTCGCCGAGCCACACCCCGGCCTGGACCAACGCGGCGTTCGACCGCGGTACTCCCGGGGTCAGCGGGGTGAGTATGGGCAGCGCCCGCACGAGATGGGGCGCGGTGTGCCGCATCAGGATGTCGCGCTCGATGGCGCTCTCCCGCGCCAGCGCCACATCTCCGGTAGCCAGGTAACGCAGCCCGCCGTGAACGAGCTTGGAACTCCATCGGCTCGTGCCGAAGGCGAGGTCGTGCGCCTCGGCGAGGACGACGGACAGGCCGCGGGAGGCGGCGTCCAGGGCCACCCCAGCCCCGGTGACCCCACCGCCGATTACCAGCAGGTCCACCGGGCCGCCAGCCGCGACGGCGGCCAGCTCCCGTTCCCGCCGTCCGGCGTTCAACGAGGTCGCCGTGGTCGGCGGGAGCGTCAGAACCGTCATGGTGATCCCCCAATGCTCTCCTTGACCGGCTCCGGCACGAGGTAGCCGCGCAGGAGCCGGCGCAGTTCGGCGGTCCGGGTCGCAGCGGGGACACCGCAGCCGAGGGCCTCGGCGGACAGGACGAAGGACTGCACGACGAGCAGGACCGTGAGGGCCAGCGCCGACGGGTCCGCGGGCCGCACGGCGCCGTTCGCCGCGGCGGTGCGGAACTGGCTCGTCAGCAGGTCCAGGATCATCTGTTGGGTGGCGCCACGTCGCTCGATCAGGTACCGGATCAGCAGCTCGGGATCCGTTTCGATGATCCGCAGATAGAGCGGGTTGGTGCGGAACGCCTCCACCGTCGCGATGATGTGCTCGACGAGATCGTCGGCCAGCCCGCCGTCCGGAGGCCCGCCGTCCGGCCCGGCTTGGGCCATGGCCGACGCGGCCGTCACAACCTGGGTCCACTCGCGCGTCATCACATCACCGACCAGTGAGCGCAGGTCCGGCCAGCGTCGATAGAGGGTCATCCGGCTCACTCCGGCGCGGCGCGCTACCTCGGTCATGGTGGTCCGCCGGACCCCGACCGCCAGCAGGGATGCCTTGGTCGCGTCGAGGACGGCCTCCTCGCCTGCGAGAGCCATCCGGCAGCCCTTCCTCCCGCCCGTCGCCACGGGCGCGGGGAGCGGCGCCGCCGCGCGGGATGTGTCATCGTAGGACGAGACCTTGTGACAATGTGACGTTGGCTGTCCCACTGTCTCGTGGGAGATTCTACCGAGGCACCACCGGATCGGACAGGCGGTACGCACGCCGATGACGAGCATCGACGAGGCCCACGAGAAAGCCCGTGAGATCCTCCTGACCGAATCTGTCTGGTGGGGCTGGGGCCCCGCCGAGGCGCATGACCCACTGCCCGATTCCACCCGCCTTCTGCTGGCTCGGCTCGGCATTCCCGCCCGTCCTCGCCCGCCCGTCCCGCTCGCCGAGGTACGCCTGCCCGCGTCGCGGCTGCCGGATCCGGCCCGGGCCGCGCTCGCGGTGGTCGTTGGGGACGGCGAGGTCCGGGTGGACGATGTCGCGCGCATCCGGCACTGCCGGGGCCGCTCGACGACCGATCTGTTGCGCCTGCGGGCCGGGGACGCCTCCGCCGCGCCCGACGCGGTCGTCCGGCCCGCCGATCATGACGAGGTGCTCGGCGTGCTGCGGGTCGCGACCAGAGAGCACCTCGTGGTCGTGCCGTTCGGGGGCGGTACCTCGGTCGTCGGCGGCCTTGCGCCGCCCGAGCGTGGCGACCGTGCCGTCGTCGCCCTCGACCTCGCCCGGCTGGACCGGCTCGGCCGGGTGGATCCCGACTCCGGCACCGCGGAGCTCGGCGCCGGGCTGCGGGGCCCCCGGGCCGAGGCGTTGCTGGCCGAGCACGGTCTCACACTCGGGCACGTCCCCCAGTCCTGGGAGTATGCCACCATCGGTGGCTACGCGGCGACCAGATCCAGTGGCCAGGCGTCCGGGGGCTACGGCCGGTTCGACGAACTGGTCGTCGGCCTGCGGGTGGCCACGCCGGTGGGTGGCTGGGAGCTCGGCCGCGCCCCGGCGTCGGCCGCTGGACCGGACCTGCGGGAGCTGCTACTCGGCTCCGAGGGAGCCTTCGGGGTGATCACCCAGGTCGTCGCCCGGGTCCGGCCGCTGCCGGCCCGGCGCGGCTACGAGGCCTGGTCGGTGCCCGACTTCGCGACCGGCACCCGGCTGCTGCGCTCACTCGCCGCCGGCGACCTGCGGCCGACGGTATGCCGGTTGTCCGACGAGACGGAGACCGTCGCGGGGCTCGCGCGGCCGACCCGGTCGGGCGGCGAGCGCGGGGGTGGCGCCGTCGGCTGCTACCTGGTGACCGGCTACGAAGGCGACGATCGCGCGGTGGAACAGCGTTCCGCGGCGGTCGCCGCTGTCCTGCTCGCCGGGGGCGCCAGGCGGCTCGGCGCGGCGGCCGGCCAGGACTGGGAGCAGAGTCGGTTCCGGGCGCCCTACCTGCGCGACGCGCTGCTGGACCAGGGCATCTTCGCCGAGACCCTGGAAACGGCGGGATTCTGGACGGCGCTGCCCGGGCTGTACGCGGCCGTCCGAGACGCGCTCACCACGACGCTGGCCGCCGCCGGCCTGGCACCGGTCGTCATGTGCCACATTTCTCATCTGTACGCCACGGGGGCTTCGCTCTACTTCACCGTCGTCTGCGGCGAGGGCGACGACCCGATCGGGAGCTGGCGGGCGGCCAAGGCCGCGGCCACGGACGCGGTCGTCGCCACGGGCGGCACGATCACCCACCACCACGCGGTCGGAACGGAGCACCGGCCCTGGCTCGACGCCGAGATCGGCGATCTCGGCGTCGAGGTGCTCCGGGCGGTCAAACGGACGCTGGACCCGGCCGGCATCCTCAACCCCGGGGTTCTCGTCGTCTGAGGGCGCTACCGGGCGTACCGGGTCGACCCGGGGGAGCCCGGGTAGACCAAGGGTGTGGAGACCATTGCCGCCTGTGTGGTTGTCCTGCTCTTCCTGCTGATTCCGGTGGTCATCGTCGGTGCGGCCCTGGGCTGGGCCTACCACCGTTGCGCGCCGCTGCGGGCCCGGGCGGCCGTCGAGGCCGCCCGGGAGCAGCGGGCCCACCCCTGAAGACCGGGGTCGCGGCGGCT
>NZ_CDWWXB010000051.1:4172-11753 GCF_977971855.1 Frankia sp. CoWAU3
CGGAGCGTCGATCCCCGGGATGTCCGGACAGCGTCTCCGTCAGGATGAAGCCATGAGCACCGGACCGTGCGAGCCGGCTCCGGGTCACCCCGGCGGGCCGGGCGGTGGCGTCGACCGTGATCGTGGCCATGCCGGGGACCCGGAGTTCGCCCCGGCGACCCGCGGCCTCGTCGTCGTGGGACCGGGGGCGAGCTTCGGTTCCGACCTGTTGCGCCGGTTCGGCCGGGAGGGGTTCGCCCTGGGGGTCGTCTCCCGGTCTGCCGACACGCTGACCCGGGTGAGAGACGAGCTCGCCGAGGACGGCCTGGCGGTGCACGGCGCCGTCGCCGACGTCACCGACCAGCCGGCTCTCACCACGGCCATCCAGCGGGTGGCGGCCGACGTCGGGGGGCTGACGGTGCTCGTCTACAACGCCAAGCTCAGCATCCGCGGCGGCGCCCTCACGGTGAAGGCCGAGACGATGAACCAGACCCTTGCGGTGAACGTCACGGGCGCGCTCACCGCGGTGCAGGTGGCGGCAGACCTCCTCGTGGACCGGCCGGCCGCGACCATCCTGTTGACCACGGCCGGATCGCGCACCGAGCCGGTGGCCGGCCGGTTCGCGCTGGCGATCGGCAAGGCAGGCCTCGCCGCCCTCGCCGATGCGGTACGGCCGATGCTGGCCGCGCGGGGTGTCCGGCTGCGCACGGTGGTTCTCGACGGCAGGGTGGACGCCGCGGGCCCGCTACGTCCGGGGGTGGTCGCGGACCACTTCTGGCAGGCGTTCGCCGCCCCGCGCGGCGACGTTTTCCGGCTCGCACCGGACAGACGGGCCACTCCGGTGGCGCAGCTCCCGCTGGAGGTGTGAGCTGGTGGCGGCTGGTGGCGGCTGGCAGATCATGCTCCGGGCGGCGATCGATGGTATCTGGTTTGCCCGGTCTGGTCGGTCAAGTCGGGAATCCAACACCGATGTCGCACGGATAGATCGGACCCGCGGCCGTGCGGAAGGCACGGAGCATGCGACGATCCGGCAGGGCCAGGCACAGGACAACAGCCAGGCGGACATCGACAGGGCGACGGCGTGCTCCGGCGCAGCATGGCAGGAGATGGACCGGTGAACGACGGACGTGACGGTGACGGGCAGCAGCCTGCGGACAGCACCCATGGGATGCCTCCGGACGGTGATGGGACGCGGCCCGCGAACCAGAACAGGCCGGCTCGTCCGGGCGCCCCGGTGGGACCACCGCCGCCTGCGGACTCGTTCCGGCCGGCGCGGCCGGTCGCGCCGACCCGGAGGGGCGACCGGCCGACGGGTTATGAGCCGCCGGCCGGTTATGAGCCGTGGGCCGGCTCCGGCGCTCAGGGTGGCTACGACGGCACCACGGTCCTGGGCGCGGCGCCCGGGACCATGGGGATGGGGAACATCACCGCAGGCGAGGGCGGCGGATCCCACGATCGGCTGCCCGGCGCCGTCGGCGGGGGTGGTAAAGGCCCGGAGGGATTCGCCGGGGCGCCAAGCGGCGGCACGCCCGCCGTGCCCGCCAAGCCGCGTCGTCGGCGCCGGAAACTGCTCATCGCGCTGGTCGCCCTGTTCGTCCTGTTCGTCGTGGGCGACCGGGTCAGCGTGGTGATAGCCAAGGATCAGATGCGCAAGCAGGTCGAGGCCGGCGTAGCCGAGAACATCAAGCCGGGTGATCCTGTCCCGACGGTCAAGAGCGTGAGCATCGGCGGATTCCCGTTCCTTACCCAGGTCCTGTTCGGAAAGTTCACCAACATCGGAGTAGAGATCGAGGGCATCCCGACGCCGGGTCCGAAGATCTCGTCGGTGAAGGCCAATCTGAAGGGTGTACACGTACCGCTCGGTGATGCCATCACCGACAATGTCGGGCAGGTGCCCGTCGATCGCGTGCGGGCCACTGTGGGCATGACCTACAACGACCTCAACGCCTACCTCGCCGGGCAGCAGATGCAGGTGGAGCCGGTCGACGGAGGAAAGAAGATCGAGGTGACTGGCACCGTCAACGTGTCGGTGCTGGGTACCCAGCAGGTCGGTGGGATCACGACGTTCGAGGTCCGGGACAACATGCTCACCCTGGTGCCGAGCGAGGTGAAGCTCACCGGAGCTGTGAACCTCGGATTCAGCGTCCCCGGAGAACTCCTGCCGTCCATCCCGATCCCGATCTCCGGTCTGCCATTCAACCTCCGCATCGTCGAGGCATCCACGAACGCGACCGGTCTCTCACTCACCGCGACTGCCGAGGACGTGGTGCTCCCGGCGTCCTGAGTCCTGAGTCCTGAGCGGCGGCCCTGAGTCCTGACATGATTTCCGCCACAGTTGTGCCAGTCCGGAATGCCTCGCGCGCGGTGGTCGAGCCGTACCGACCGCACTCCCCCCGGTCGGGGCCCGGATCGGATCCGGTCGAGGCCGCCCGTGGCCCCTCTCTTCCCGGACTACGTCCTTCCCGGAGTGCGTCGACCTGTCGACGATCGTTCGACGCGCGGCACCTCCCGGCGTTTCATCAGCCGATTTTCGGTGGTCGTCCGTTGGCTGATCGTCCGCTTTCGTGGCGTGCGTCCCGGGTGCCGCCGAGGCCTGCGGTCGCTGGTCGGGTCGGCGACAGATGCCACTGTCGGGGACCGTCGGCCGTCATTCTCATAGGGTGCCGGACGGGGGGCATCCGTCATCGTCATCACTTCCGGGGCACGGTCACCGAGACGATCTGATCACCCAAGGTGACGCGGCTCGGAAGGTTTCGAGCAGGGCAACCGGTAAATCGACCGATCATGAGGCGGCAGGAACCCGAGAGATGCCCGGAAGTCGACGCGACGGCAACGATCGCCGTTCAGCTGGTGGTAAATCGTCACCCGGGGTGGATCAAGGTCATCCCTCGACGCTACGATCGGGCATCCGGCGTGATCGGGCGGCCCGAGTAGCCGCGCGACGTGGTGACCCGGCACGCCATGGTGGCACCGCAGTACCTGGTAAAACCGCACAGTGTAGTGACACCGCACAACGTAGTGACAAGGTGGAGTTCGGCGGGACATCCCGGCCAGCGTCCCGTCGCGAAGGGGGAAACACGTGCAGACGACCTTCCTGAGAGTCGTCACCGAGGCCGGTGCGGCCACCGTGCCGGCCGAGGCGCAGTTCATCGTCGGCCGTGCCCGGACCGCCGACTACGTCATAGCGGACAGTCGGGTCTCCCGTCGCCATCTCCTCCTTGAGCAGACCGGCAGCGGGTGGGTTGTTCGGGACATCAGTTCCAACGGCACCTGGATCGACGGGCAGCGCATGCCCGAGACCGTCCCGGTGCACGGTGAGGTGAGGCTTCGTCTCGGCACTCCGACCGGGCCCGAGGTCGTCATCCATCCCCAGGTGCCGGAAGGCCGCAGGCTGCTGGACGAGCCGGAGTACGACCCCGGTTACGACATGCAGACGATGCTGCCCAATGCCGCCGGTTACTCTCCGCCGCGGCCCACGGGCTCCTCGCGAGGTGGGCGCGGGACCTCGCATCAGGGGCCGACCGATCCGTCCCAGCGTGGGCACGACTACGACGACCAGGGCCAGGGCGAACGGGTGAGTGGCGTCACCAGCCTCGAGCAGGAGCACGAGCGGCGAACCACCTATCGGCTGCGCCCGGGCACGATGTCGATCGGCCGTGCCCGCGACAATGACATCGTCATTACCGACCTGCTCGCCTCCCGCCGGCACGCCGAGCTCTACATCGGCCGGTCCGGCCTGCAGATCGCCGACCTCGACTCCGCCAACGGCGTGTTCGTCAACGGTCGTCGGATCAACCGGGCGCCCGTCGGCCAGGGCGACGTCATCGCCGTCGGTCACCACGTCTTCCAACTTGAGGGCGACCAACTCGTCGAGTACATCGACTCCGGTGACGTCAGCTTCGAGGCCGACGCCCTGAACGTCTGGGCCGGTCAGAAGCAGCTCATGCACGACATGACGTTCAAGCTGCCCGGCCGGGCGCTGCTGGGCGTCGTCGGGCCGTCCGGGGCGGGCAAGTCGACGCTGCTCAACGCGCTCACCGGCTTCCGCCCCGCGGACAAGGGCACCGTGCGCTACGCCGGCCGGGACCTCTACTCCGAGTACGACGAACTGCGGCGCCGGATCGGCTACGTGCCGCAGGAGGACCTGCTGCACACCTCGCTCACCGTCCGCAAGGCGCTCGAATTCGGCGCCGAGCTGCGCTTCCCGCCGGACGTCACGAAGGCGGAGCGGCGCACCCGGGTCGATGAGGTGCTCGCCGAGCTGGGTCTCACCCAGCACGCCAACACCCAGGTCTCCCGGCTGTCCGGCGGCCAGCGCAAGCGGACCTCGGTGGCCTTGGAGCTGCTGACCCGGCCGACCCTGCTCTACCTCGACGAGCCGACCTCCGGCCTCGACCCGGGCATGGACAAGAACGTCATGGAGTCGCTGCGCAAGCTCGCGGACGACGGCCGGACGGTCATCGTGGTCACCCACAGCGTCGCCCAACTCGACCTGTGCGACTACATCCTCGTCCTCGCTCCCGGCGGCTACGTGGCCTACTTCGGTCCGCCGCAGGACGCGCTGCCCTTCTTCGGTAAGCGGGACTACCCGGACGTCTTCCTCACCCTGGAGGCGACGCCGGGGGCCGAGTCGGCCGCCAAGTTCCGCAACTCGCGCTACTACGTGCCCGCCTCGATCACCGCTCCGTCGGCCCGGCCGGCTCCCGAGGAACTGCCGTCCCTGCGGCAGCAGTCGGTGATCTCGCAGCTCGTGACGCTGAGTCGACGAACAACGGCCGTCGTCGCATCCGACAAGTCATACCTGCGGCTCATCATCGCCTTCCCGTTCCTGCTCGGGCTGATACCCAGGGCCATCGGCGGGAACTTTGATCTCACGGCCGAACAGGCCAAACAGTTCTCGCCGAACTCGGATGCCCCGACAGTTCTTTTGATCATGGTTCTCTGTGCCTGTTTCATGGGCATGGCGAACTCGGTCAGAGAGATCGTCAAGGAACGGGCGATCTATCGAAGAGAGAGAGCCATCGGTCTGTCCCGGACCGCGTATGTCGGTTCGAAGATCCTCGTTCTTATCGTGATCACTGTCGCCCAGGCGATCCCGTTCACGTTGATCGGTCTTGCCGGGCGAACGCCGGACAAGGGTGTCGTGCTCGGGAACGCCCTGCTCGAACTGCTCATCGCCGTGATCGTGGTCTCGCTTGCGTCGGCCATGCTCGGGCTGGTGATCTCGGCGATGGTCGACAACGCGGACAAGACCATGCCGCTCCTGGTGTTGATCACCATGGCCCAGCTCATCTTCAGCGGTGGTATCGTGCCGGTGAAGGGCACGCCCGGTCTGGAGCAGATCAGCTACATCGCGCCGGCCCGCTGGGGCTTCGCGTCGATGGCCTCGGTCGGTGACCTGAACCGCATCACCCTGGCCGGCGTGCTGCGGCCGGACAACCAGAAGCCGGTGAACCCGAAGGTCGTTGACGACCCCTTCTTCGACCACAGCGCTTCGGCGTACCTCACCGACATCGTCGCCGGTCTCGTCGTCGGCGTCTTTCTCGTGATCATCACCTCCCTCCTGATCCGCCGGATGGACCCGAAGACCGTCAAACGCGCCGCCGCCGCACCGGTCAGCGGCGCACCCCGCTAGGCCCCTTGCCTATCCAGAGGGATAAATCGGGCACAAAAGTCTCTGGGCAGGCAAGGAAGTCGGGAGCCTCGGGCGCCGTCCGTCCCGGCTTCTCCGGGACGGACGGCGGGGATCCACGCTTCGGCAGAGCCACCCGCGCGGGATCGGAGAAGTGCCATCCGGACGACTTCCGTCGTCCTCGCAGCTCCTGTCGTGACATCGCGCCAGACGCTGACGAAGTCCCCCTTCGCCGGGCAGCGCGACATCGACGGGTTCGCCGGGCCGCCAGCGGGAGAGGGCGGGAAGGCCGTGCAGTCGGGCCGCGGTACGTCCGCAGATCGTCCCTGCGACGATCGACAGCGCCGCTCGGGCAGGGCCCGGATTTCGTCCCGAACGGGCGGCATGGGCAACGTGCCCCGCACCGGGGAGGTCCAGCCGTGCCTGCGTCTACGAACGCTGATCGTTTGGTCCGACATCCCGAGCTGCCGGGCATGTCGACGGGTGATCATGCCTGCCTGCCTGCGGGCGAGTGCGACGGCCTTCTCGTAGGACTGGGTCACGTCCCCAGCGTCGATCACGGTTCGAGTATCCTGCCGGGCTCGTCCGCGATCTGTGCATAACTGACTCCTCTCACCGGCTTCCTTGCCTGTCCAGAGGCTTTTGTGCCTGATTTATCCCGCTGGATAGGCAAGGAGCTCAGCCGGCGTTCCAACGGGCGTGGCCGTTGAACCCGCCGGTAGTGGTGAGCTTGCGGTCACCATCGTTCAGATCGTCCGGATTCAGAACGTAGAGCTGCCGGTCATCGGGGTTCGTGGGATTGCGCTGCCCGCTGAAGGCGATGCGACCGTCCGGCGCGTAGGCCGGGTCCTGGTCGTCCCCGTGCACCCGGGTGAGCTGCCGGGCGTCGGTGCCGTCCGAGTTCATCTCGAAGATCTCCAGATCGCCGTTCTTCGCCCGGGTGAAAGCGATCTTCCTGCTGTCCGGGGACCAGACCGGGTCCGAGTCCCCGTTACCCTGATCCTGCGTGATCGGGGTCGGCTGGGCATCCGGTTGGGTCGGGATCACCACGATGAAGCCGCGGTTGCCACCGGTATTGTTCGACCAGTAGGCGATCCGCTCGCCATCCGGCGACCAGGCGGGGTCGGTCGCCTGCGGCTTCGCGTTGAGCCGTCGCACGCTCGAGCCGTCCAGTTTCACCACATACAGGCCGGGGTTCAGCGTTCCGGTCTGATCCGTGGTGGAACGGACGACCAGGAAGCCGCCGTCGGGGGAGAGTGAGGGCCGGGCGTCGTCCGCGATCGTCAGCTTGGCGGCCGGGCCCGAGGTGAACAGCTGTACAGGTTTCCCGGAGCCATCGGCGGCGATCGCCTGCAGCGTATTCGGGCTGCCCTTCTTGAAGTAGACGATCGTCTTGCGATCGCTGCTGATCGCGGGCAGCATCTCCTGGTCCGGACCGGTGACGATCGGCTTGTCGTTCGCGAGCGGCCCGTTGTCCGTGACCTGCCCGGTGAACAGGTCGTAGTTGCCGTTGCGGTTGGACGCGTAGACGAGGGTGTCCTTGCCAAGCGGCTGGGCCGCACTGGGCAGCGTGAAGGCCGTCGATTGGGCCGATTGGGCCGATGTGGCCGGAGCCCCGGAGACGGTGGCCGGATTGGCCGCATCGGTCCCGGAGCCGCCGTCACCACCCGCGCTGAGGGCGAATACTCCCGCGAGGATCGCGCCGACGACCACGACACCCCCACCGACGAGCAGCGGGGTGCGGTTCCTGCTCCTGCCCGCGCCGCCCTGCCTGCCGGGGCCATCGGCTCCACTGTCCCCGGGACCCCCGGGACCCCCGGGACCCCCGGCGCTGGCGGGTAGCCGGGTCGGGGCGTCCTGGTCGACGGTGTAACCGCTGCTGACGGGGGCCGCTGCCGTCGCGGGGAATCCGGCCCCGTGGGGCCCGGTGCTGCCTGTGGCCGGGCTGCCTGTGGCCGGGGCGCCCGGGC
>NZ_CDWWXB010000051.1:12165-18087 GCF_977971855.1 Frankia sp. CoWAU3
ACGGGTCGCCGAGCAGGCGCAGCATGAGCTGCTGGGCGCTTGGGCGGGTACTCGGGTCCTTGCGCATCGCGTGCCAGACGATCGGGCGCAGCGCCGGGTCGACGTCGTCGAGTTGCGGTTCCTCGTGTAGGGCGCGGTAGAGCAGCACCTGCGCCGAGGCCTCACCGAAGGGGTAGTGCCCGGTGGCGGCGAAGGCGACGAGGCCACCCCATGCCCAGATATCGACCGCCGAGGTGATCGGCCGGCTTTCGATCTGCTCCGGGGACATGAACGCCGGCGTCCCGAGCTGCTGGAGATCGCCGGTGAGGTTGCTGCCGGCGTCCACCGCCCGGGCGATACCGAAGTCGATCACCCGGGGGCCAAACGGTGAGAGGATGACGTTCGCGGGCTTGAGGTCGCGGTGCACGATCCCGGCGCTGTGGATGGCGGTGAGCGCCGCGGCCACGCTGTTCGAGGTTGGCATCGGCGAGCGGGCCGTTGCGCTGGACGTACCGGGCGAGGGTCTCGCCCTCGATGAACTCGGTGACCAGGTAGGGCCACTCGGCGTCCGGATCGGCGTCGAGCACCTCGGCGGTGCAGACCCGGGCGACTCGCCGGGCGGTCTCGGCCTCCAGCCGGAACCGGGCTCGGAACTCGGGGTTTCCGACGGCCTCGTTCCGGATCACCTTGATGGCGACGAGCCGGCCCTTCCCGGAGCGGCCCAGATAGACCATGCCCATTCCACCCTGACCGAGTTTGCCCAGCAGCGTGTACGAGCCGAGCTCGTGGGGGTCGTCCGGGCCAAGGGGGGCGGATCGTGCCGCCACACCCGCATCCGATGACATCATCGACCTGTACCCCCACCCGCCGCGTGCCGACCGCGGCCTCGCCCGGGAACGCCGCGCAGGTCGCGGGCCCGCCGGTGGACGCGCACCGACTCTTGATCCATCATGGAATTTCCCGATCAACCATTACGGTCAACCGCTGGGAAAATCTTAGGCGAGAGTGACCGGGCACCGGGCCGTCGGGGCCCCAATAGCCCCCGCCACCTCGATGTCAACGCAGTGACAGGCATTCGGCGCCCGCGTGGCCTCCGTCATCCGGTCATGTCCTGCCACCTCGTCGGCCGGGGGCCGACCAGGGTACGGTCGGGATCTGACCGGGGCTGGCCAAGGTCCGGGCGGGGGAGTCTCCCGGGAACGCCGCGTCGCGTCCCCGGGAACCCCCGAGTCACGGCCGAGCCGTCGCGGACCTCGCGGCACCTCCGATTGCCGGTCGGTCCACCGGCGACCCGGTCTGGTCCCGATCAAAGCGGCTGGCGGCCCACGCAACCCCGTATCTGTGCGGCTTTCGCCAAATGTGTCAGGAAGGGACGTGAACGGCTGAACGTGAACGGCCGGCCATGGTGCTACGCCCGATCATTCGACCCGACGACCTCCAGGACCTCGTCAACGTCCCGGCAGGGAGTGGGGCCGAGCGGTTGCGCACCCGGCTCGGGATAGCCGGCCCGCAGGATCATCTGGACGTGCCCGAGACCGCTGGTGGTGCCGCGGAACTGCTCCCGCATGCCCTCGACGTCGATCGCCTGCGACATCGGCGACGAGGCGAGACTGAGCAAGGTGGCGGTGAGCAGCACACGTTGCATCGCCTGCCCGGCGCGCAGCCGGTCGGCGGTCGTGTCCGCATCGGTGCCGATGATCAGGATGCCGGGCCGTTCCACATCCGTCTCGTCCAGCACGGTCCCCGCCTCGCCGACCACGTCGAGGTCCCGCATCGGAAACTCGGACTGGCGCGGGGCGTCGGTGTGGACGACTGCGCTGCGCGGGATGCCGTCGGCCGACGTGGACCCCATTCGACTCCACGAGGCCAGTTCCTCCCGGTAGGCCGCGTTGTGCGCCTCGATCCAGTCCGCCCGGGACAGCAGGACGCTGACCTGGACGCGCAGCTCCGGGTCGATCGGCGCGGTAAGCCAGCAGCCCTCCGCCTCGGCCGCGGCACGCAGGCGGCTGATTACCTCGGTCGGCAACGGCTGGTCGTCGAACGGCCGGCGATCGGTGTGCCGCCGCGGGATGGCATCGGCCAACGCCCGCTCGTCGTCCTCGGTAGGCTGATGGCCGATCACCGAGATGGTGGCGAGCGGAGCGGAGCGGAAGTCGTCAACGCCGTCGGGTAGCGGCTCCACCACGGGGACCTCGCCGCGGGCCCGCAGCGCCAGCCGAGCGTTGAACAGCGCCGCTCCGCAGCTCAACAGCATCTGCCGGCCCTCGGGATCGGCGACCTTGAGCTGGCGGGTGCTGTCGGCGAGAAGGGCGAGCCGGCCTGCCTCCAGGCGCCAGCGCCACGGCTGCGTGTTATGGATGGACGGCGCCGCGGCGGATGCGGCGACCACCTCCCGAGCCAGGTCGGGAGTCAGGGGAACCAGCGCGGACCGTGCTGCTTTGGTGGGCATCTCAGCCTCCCTTCTCTCAAGTGTCTACCCCCAGCCTGCCCTCCCGACCGGGTAGAGGGCACGTGCTGAGGGGAACAGCCGGGGGCGGACCAACGGCAGGCAGGCGGAAGCCGGGCGTCGGGTAGCGAGGCGTCGGGTGGCGGGCCCGAGACACCGCCGCGGACGTGGTGGGTGGGTACCGCCCCGCCGGGGCGGCATGGACGGGGCGGAGTGATGGCGGGGATCGCGGGTAGTCCCACTGCATGGCTGGAACCGACACAGAAGCGGTGCTCGCCGAACTGCTCGCCCGGCATGGGCGGACCTACGCCGACGAGATCGGCGCCGACGTGCCGGCCGACACCGCGGAGGCGATGTTCAGGATGATCGTCTTCGCCCTGCTTGCGAGCGCACGGATCCGCACGTCGATCGCGGTCGCAGCCTGCCGTTCCCTGATGGACGCCGGCTGGACCGACGCCGCCGCCATGGCCGAGGCGACCTGGGAGGACCGTACCCGGGTGCTGAACGGCAGCGGGTACGCGCGCTACGACGAGAGCACCTCTCGGACGTTGGAGGCGGCCTGCCGTTACCTGATGGACACCTACGACGGTGATGTCCGCCGGCTGCGGGATGCCGCCGAGCACTCCCCGGACCGGGAGCGAGAGCTGCTACAGAAGATCAAGGGGATCGGGCCGGTCGGTGCCGACATCTTCCTGCGCGAGGCGCAGGCGGGATGGGACGAGCTGGTGCCCCACCTCGACGAACGCACCCGGAGAACGGCCGGAGCGCTCGGGCTGCCGACCGACCCGGCGAGGCTCGCCGCGCTGGTCGGCCGGCAGGACTTCCCGCGGCTGGTTGCCGCGCTGGTGCGGGCGCGTCTCGAGCACGACGTCACCGACCTGCGGGAGGCGGCGAGCAGGCCCTGACGCCAGTCCGGTCCCGACCCCAACCGGCGAGGCAGCAGGCAGGCAGGCAGCAGGCAGGCAGGAGTCAGGTAGGAGGACGTGTCGATGACGACGCACGACGACAGGATTCAACGCAAGATCGCGTTTCTGGTGGCGCCGGAGGGCGTCGAGCAGGCCGAACTCACCGAGCCGTGGAAGGCCATCGAGCAGGCCGGCCTGAGGCCGGTGCTGGTGTCGACGGAGGGAGGCAGGGTGCAGGCGTTCCGGCATCTGGACCCCGCGGACACCTTCCCGGTCGACATCACGGTCGCCGAGGCGGATCCCGCGGACTTCGACGCGCTGGTGCTGCCCGGCGGAGTCGCCAATCCGGACGAGTTGCGGTGGCAGCCGGGTGTTGTCGAGTTCGTCCGGTACTTCTTCGACGCCGGCCGCCCGGTGGCGTCGATCTGCCACGCTCCGTGGACCCTGATCGAGGCGGACGTGGTCCGCGGACGGCGGATCACGAGCTGGCCGAGCCTGCGTACCGATCTGCGCAACGCCGGGGCCGAGGTCGTGGACGAGCAGGTCGTCATCTGCCGGTCCGGGCCGAACACGCTGATCAGCAGCCGCAGGCCGGACGATCTGCCGGCCTTCGACAGCGCCCTGGTGGAGCATCTCACCTCGGTGGACGCCCCAGCCCGGGATGCCGTTCACCGTGGATGCGAAGGAACCGCCGGAAACGGCTCCTTCGCCCGGGCCGCTCGCTACCTCGGATCAGGTGGGTCGCTACCTCGCACCAGGTGGATCATTGCGGGGTATCCAGTCGCCGGACATCCGTAACCTGGAACAGCGATGATGCGGCATTCCGGCAGCCGGGCCGGATGGCGCGGGCCGGCTCGCCGGGGTCGCCGGGGTCGCCGGAGTCGTTCGTGGACACGCCGTCGTTGTCGTGGACATGTCATTACCAGGGTGGGGTCACCAGAGCCGGGTCACCGGGCGGGTCGGGAAGATCTGCGGGGGAGGGGCTGTTACCCTTCCTGGCTCACCTGACGGCGTCGGCTCGCAGCCCGGGAAGCCGCAATCCAAGAATCCGACCGCGACCGGGAGGGAGAGCCGGTGCCGACCACGCAGGACGTCGAGCGCGCCCGTGAACAGGCCTACCTGGACACGCTGTACATCCGGTTGGACGAGGTCCGCGAGATCACCCGTGGGCAGCTGCGCCGGGTCCTGCTGGAAAGTGGCACGGGCACCCCCCAATCACTCGTGGAACGGGACGTGTTCGCGGCGACCCACGCCGACCGGCTCGCCTGCCTCGACGCCGCCGAAGGACGGCTGTGTTTCGGCGCGATGGACTACGCCGACGGGCGCCGGACGTACATCGGCCGGATCGGCCTGTCCGACAGCGGGCAGGAACCGATCCTGGTGGACTGGCGGGCCCCGGTGGCCACCGCCTTCTACCGGGCGACGCTGGCCGATCCGCATGGTCTGGTGCGCCGGAGTCATCTGCGGACCAAGGGCCGGGAGGTCACCGGCATCGCCGACGACCCGTTGAGCCTGCCGGTCGACATGGCCACCGGCACCGGCACCGGCACGGCCACGGGCAAGTCCGGCGGGGTGACAGCGTCCGGCGACACGATGCTGCTCGAGGCGCTGGCCGCGCCCAGGACCGGGCGCATGCACGACATCATCGTCACTCTGCAGGCCGAGCAGGACCGCATCATCCGGGCGCGGGCGAACGGCGTGCTCGTCGTCGACGGTGGACCGGGGACCGGTAAGACCGCGGTGGCGCTGCACCGTGCCGCCTATCTGCTCTACAACGACCGGGCTCGGCTCGACCAGTCCGGCGTGCTGGTCGTGGGGCCGAGTCCGGTGTTCCTGCGCTACATCGACCAGGTGCTGCCCTCCCTCGGGGAGACCGGGGTGATCTTCGCCACGCCGGGACGGCTCTTTCCCGGGGTCGACGCGCACGGCGTCGAGGACGTCGCGACCGCGGCGCTCAAGGGTGATCCGAGGATGGTCGAGGTCATCGCCGCCGCCGTCAGGGACCGGCAGCGGCTGCCGCGGCGAGAGGTGCTCATCCCCTACGACGATCGCATGCTGCGCCTCGGTCGCGACACGGTCGCGCGGGCCCGCACCCGGGCGCGGCGCAGCCGCCGCCCGCACAACTCGGCCCGTCGGATCTTCCTGCGCGAGCTGGTGGCCGAGCTGACCACCCAGGTGGTGAACCAGATCCCGGGCGGGCTGCTCGACGCCGACGAACGTGGCCAGATCACCCGGGACCTGTGGTCGGAGGAGGGGGTCCGTACGGTGCTCGACGGCCTCTGGCCGCTGCTGACCCCCCAGCGGCTCCTCGAGGAGCTCTTCGCCGATCCGGCGGCCCTGGCGCGCGCGGCGGGTAGCCGGCTCACCCCGGCGGAACGATCCCTGCTCGAGGACCGGCGGACGACCGCGGCGTCCGCCCGGATCCCGGTGCAGCGCGACGGCGCGGGTACGGCGGGTACAGCGGCCGTCGATCGGGTCGATCGGGTCGATCGGGCGTGGACTCCGGCCGATGTGCCGCTGCTCGACGAGGCCGCCGAGCTGCTCGGCGACCCGGACGAGGAGACCGGCCGCGAGACCGCCCGCCGTGCCGAG
>NZ_CDWWXB010000051.1:18350-18913 GCF_977971855.1 Frankia sp. CoWAU3
CGGGAACGCGAGGAGGAGCGCGAGTACGCCCGGGGCGTGGTGGACATGCTCGGGCTCGAGGGGCAGGTCGACGCCGAGGCGCTCGCCGAGCGGTGGAGCGGGCCGCGGGCGCGGCGCAGTGCCGCCGACCATGCCCGCGAGGACCGTACCTGGACCTTCGGTCACCTGATCGTCGACGAGGCCCAGGAGGTCTCGCCGATGTTGTGGCGGCTGCTGTGGCGGCGCTGCCCGGGACGCACGGCGACCCTCGTCGGTGACCTGGCCCAGACCGCCCGGCCGGGCGCGCCGGCGTCCTGGGGGGAGCTGCTGGGGCCCGCGGTCGGCGACCGGTTCACGGTCGAGCGGCTCAGCGTCAACTACCGCACACCTCAGGAGATCATGGACGTCGCCGCCGACGTCCTGCGGGCGCAGGACCCGACGGTCTCCGTTCCCCTCTCGGTGCGTTCGGTGGGCCGTGCCCCGACGGCGGTGCGCGTGGGCGACGTGACGGCCGACAAAGTCCCGGGCCTTGTCGGTCTACTCGAGACTGGTCTACTCGGGACTGGTCCGCTAGCCCTGTCTTC
>NZ_CDWWXB010000052.1:0-2998 GCF_977971855.1 Frankia sp. CoWAU3
TGTCGCCGGTGACCTAGGGTGTCGTGATGACACGGATGGTCTGACGACTCGTGACGACCATCGTCCACTCCCCGGACTCGTAGCAGCCGTGAGGACTGACCGTGGATTACGAGCCTGACCGACGATCGGTGCTACGGACCGCCGCCGCCGGAGCCGGCGGGCTCGGGCTCGCCGCGCTCGGGCTCGGTGGCGGCCTGATGAGCGCCTGTCAGCAGGAGGACGCCCCCCACCCGATACCAACGGAGATCGACTGGCGCACGCTCGACGAACGGCTGACCGGTCCGCTGCTGCGACCGACCGATCCGGACTACGCCGTCGCCAGCATGCTGTTCGACCCGGCTTTCGACGCGGTACGTCCGCAGGCGGTGGTCCGTGCCATGTCCGCGGGGGACGTCACGGCCTGCATCGACTTCGCCCGCTCCACCGGGATACATCTCGTCGCGCGGGCCGGTGGCCACAGCTACGGGGGTTACTCAACGACGACCGGGCTGGTCGTGGACGTGACTGCGATGGCGTCGGTCCGGCCGGGGCCCGACGGCACCGCGCTGATCGGGGCCGGAGCGCTGCTGATCGACGTCTACTCCGCACTCGCCGAGAACGGGCTGGCGCTGCCGGCCGGATCATGCCCGACCGTCGGCATCGCCGGGCTCGCCCTCGGCGGCGGCATCGGAGTGTTGAGCCGGCGCTACGGTCTGACCTGCGATCGGATGGTCTCCGCCGAGGTCGTGCTGGCCTCCGGGGATACTGTGCGCGCCGACGCCGACACCGAGCCGGACCTCTTCTGGTCGCTACGCGGTGCGGGCGGGGGCAACGTCGGCATCGTGACGTCGTTCACCTTCGCCACCCATCGGGCGACACCGTTGGCGCTGTTCACCTACCGCTGGCCCTGGGACGTGGCGGCGGACGTGCTCACCGCGTGGCAGGGCTGGATCGCCGACAGCGGCGGCGCGCCGGAGGACCTGTGGTCGACCTGCGTCGTGACCTCGATGCCGACGACCGGGGCCACCGGCAGCCCAGCCCTGCGGGTGAGCGGCGTGCTCGCGGGCGGCGCCGACGACACGCGGATCACATGGCTGCGGGATCGACTCGCCGACCTCGTCGCCGCCGTCGGCCGGAGGCCCTCGAGCACCTTCGTCGCCCAGCGTGGCCATCTCGAGACGATGTTGCTTGAGGCGGGCTGCGCGGGCAAAAGCGTCGACGCGTGCCACCTGCGCGACCGGACGCCCGGAGGCACCCTGCCACGGGTGGCCCAACGGGCCGCCTCGGCGTTCCTCACCGAACCGATGCCGGCCGGCGGGGTCGAGACGATGCTCGCCGCCCTCGAGCGACGCCAGCGCACACCCGGGGCCGGTCCGGGTGGCGTGATCCTGGATTCCTGGGGCGGCGCGATCAACCGGGTCGGCCCGGGTGACACGGCGTTCGTGCACCGCAACACGCTCGCCAGCGCCCAGTTCGTCGCCGGCTACTCCGTCGACGCATCCCCGGCGGACAAGGAGGCTAACCAGAGCTGGTTGCGATCCACGGTGGCGGCGACGGCGCCGTTCATGTCGTCGTCGGCGTACCAGAACTACATCGACCCGGACCTCACCACCTGGGCCGATGCGTACTACGGGGCGAACCTTCCGCGGTTGCGCCAGGTCAAGCGCGCCTACGACCCGGACAACCTGTTCCGCTTCGCGCAGAGCATCGCGCCGTCCTGACGGTCCTGAGCGGCTCCGGCGGGAGCTTCCCCGGCCAGGCCGGCCATTGCCCCGGACAGCCACCCCGCGCCGGGAATCGAAGTCAACCGACCCGGGGTCGCATGCACTATTAGATCCGTTCACCCATCCGTTGCCTACTGCCCACCTATGGTCAGATCCCTGTCCATCCGCTGTCCCCCGGCCCCGCCACCGCGCAGTTCACTCGCCGCTCCGGCGATTCATCTTGCAGCGACTACTCAAGGTGAGTACACACATGCTGTCGGTAGCGAACCGACGTTGGTGTCCGTCTGGCCGTGTCGACTGGGTTTTCTGTGAGGTCCTCGATGAAAAAAATCTTCTGGCCGTATGGCGTCGGGCTGTTCGCCCTGTTCTTCGCGGTGACAGCACCGGGTAACGCCGCCGATGTGGTGCACAGCGCCGTCGGTGCGCTCGGTGGCGTGGCCGACGGACTGTCCACCTTCGTGTCCCAGGCGGCTACCTGAGCGGAGCAACGGCGCACCCGGAGTGCCCGGAGCAGGAAATCCGGGTCAGGAACGCTGCCTAGCCAGCGGCCTGGTCACGGCCACGGTCCCACTCCAGTCCGAGATGTCGGATTCGACGACCCCCCACCGCGCTCCCTTGGCCGCGATGACCCGGCCGTCGCCGATGTACATCCCGACATGGCCCGGCGCCTCGGCGGTGCCGTCGGTGCCGGGGATGAACAGTAAGTCCCCCGGCTGCGGATCGACGCCCGCGACCTGCGGGCCGAACCGCAGCTGGTCGGTCGTCACGCGGGGGAGCTCGATGCCGATACGGCGATACGCCTCCCGGACCAGCGACGAGCAGTCCCAGGCGTCGGGACCGGTCGCACCCCAGACGTAGGGCTTGCCGATCTGCGACCGCATGAAGGCGACCATCGGGGCGACCGAACCTGCGGGGATGTCGACGCCGAGCTCCAAGGCGTCACCGTACACCTGTGCCTGCGCGAGGATCGTGCGGACGTAGTTACGCGTCTCGGTGTACGGCGGAATACCGGCGAAGGCGAGCACCGCGCCCGCTCCCGCGTTGTACGCGGCCAGCATCTTCTCCTGGGCCGCGCCGGACACGGAGGCGACCGAGGCCGCCACCGCGCAGTCGTACCGGGCCGCCGCGGGGATCGCGTCGGCCGGGTTCCACACATCGCCCTGCCCGTGGGAGGCCCACGTCCCGGGCATGAACTGGGCGATCCCCATCGCGCCCACGGGTGACCGGGCCCGCGGGTTGAAACCCGACTCCTGATGTAACTGGGCGGCCAGCAGGGCGGGAGTCACCTCGGCGCA
>NZ_CDWWXB010000052.1:3412-5639 GCF_977971855.1 Frankia sp. CoWAU3
CCGCACCGGCGACCCGCCACGTCCCGTCGGTCTGGCGCAGGAGGGTGAGCGCGGGGGTGGACAGTGTAACCACCGGGGCGGCGGCGCCCGCCGCCGTCTCGCGGCGCACGTTCAGCTGAAGCACCACCCGACCGGTGGCCGTCGTGTCGATCCCGCCCAGGGGCGTGGTCGCCAGCACGGTCACCCGCGAGTGGGTGCCCGCGGCGCGCACCTCCTGCCACGCCTGACCGTCCCCGCCGGCAGCGGTTCCGGACCCCCCGGCGCCCGCGCCCCCGGCGCCCAGGCTGGCCGCGAAGTCCTCGGTCAGGCAATCGCGGGCCCGCTCGACACCGGCTGCCGGGCCGGGGTCCGTCCGGGCGTCGAAGGACTGCCAGCGTGTGAAGCAGTCGGCGGCTACCGCGGCCGGGTCCTTCCGATCCACCTCGCCGGTGGGTGGCGCGGACGCGGTGGCCAGCGGCGGACCCGGCGCCTGACTCGCCCCGGGCGGTGGCCCCGTGGTGGCGGACGGGGCGGGAGACGGATCGGCAGTACTACCCGACACGCCGCATCCGGCCACGGTGACCACGGTGAGCAGCAGCCCGACGGCCAGCCAGGGGCGGGGCCTCACCGCGGCCGGCCGGAGCGAGGCGGCACCGGGATGAGAGCGCTCATTCCCGACCGTCCAGCCAGTCCCGTACCCGCCCCCGACGCACCCGCCACTGGTGACCGACCTTGCGAGCCGGGATGGCCCGTTCCGAAAGCAGCTTGAGGACAGTGCTCTCCGATAACCGCAACCAGGCGACCAGTTCGTCAACGGTGAACACTTCGTCGTCGTCGGAGGGTCGGGACGGCACGCCACCGGCCGACGTCGGCGCGAGCGGAGGCGCCGCGGCGGCGGGCGCCGGTGTGCTGCGGGATGCGACGGTCGGTGACATGCCGGTCGAGCGGGCCGAGGCCGTACGGACCCGGCCGGATGCCGCCGGAGCAGACCGGGCCGGGGCCGAGCCGACCGGGGATTTCGCGGGCGTCACCCCCTGCGGTGCGCCGGAGCGCTGGGATGGCCGAGGCGTCGCCATCGAGAAGCCGTCCTGCGCCACCGACGCTCCTTTCCCATCTGCCGCACGCACGGTGCCGTGTCGTCCAGGCCGCCCCCAGCCCGCCACGTCGCGGATCACAGCCAACCGTCCGCCGGTTCGTCCCCTCAATCCGGACGGCACATCTCCGGTTCCGGAAGGTACACCGACCCACCCATGATGGGTAGCTTCGACCAGAGCTTGTCATACTCGAATGACTCGTGTTACATCGATCTGACCGCAGCCGAGCGCAGATAACAGTAAGTAACCTTAACTGGCACTAGCTAACCTTAGAAGGCCGGGAGGTCGACGGCGCGTGAGCGATGTGCCACAGGCACCGTACGGTGAGGAAGGCGACGCGCGGCCCGTTTCGCTCATTGGTGCCCGCATCCCCTCGTCGGTCTCCCCTCCCGACGGTCCGCCCATCCGGAACAATCAGTACATACGAGACGATCAGTATGTACGGGACGAAGCAGCAGGCACCGAAGACGTAGAGTCACCTCCCCGTTCACGATCCGGGCGCCGACGGCATCGACGGCGGGGCGGGACGGGCTCGCCGCAGCCACTCGACGAAGCGTGGCAGAGCGAGGCATTCCACCTCGATGATGCGACATCGGCGGCCCGTTCGGGTGCGGACCGTACAAACACGTCCGACAACACACCGCCATCGGTGCCGGGTGCCAGGACCGTGGCACCCGGCACCGGGCCGGGCCGGGCGACCACGGGCGCGGACACCAGCTCCCGACGCACCCGCGGCGCCGCTGCCCGGCGCGCCGGCCGCCCGTCGGCGATTCCGCCCCGTAACCAGGCTGATCCCTCCCGCCGTCCAGCCCGGCCGGCAGATCCCCGCGGTTCGACCCCGATCCCCCCGGGCGCGGTGGAATCCTCGCGGGAGGTGGACACCGCTTCGGGTGGCAGCGCGTCAGGCCGAGGCGTCAGCCCGGCCGCGAGTCCTGGTGCCGGTGGCGACCCAACTGCGGTACCACCATACCCGACCGGGCCATTGCCTGCCCCGAACGGGCCACGCGTCCGGCCGCCGCGTGCCTCCGCGCCCCGCCGTCCGCAGCCTCCGCGGCCGACACCGGCTGCGCCAACGGATGCTGCGCCGATCGGCGGCCCGACCGATCCGCCGACGGCACCCGTTCCATCCACCGCGGCCGGCCGGCCAGCCGCGA
>NZ_CDWWXB010000052.1:5877-6733 GCF_977971855.1 Frankia sp. CoWAU3
CCGGCCCGATCGAGGTAACCGGCCCCGGGGATGCGCAGGCCCCTCCCACGGACGATCCGGTCCCCTCCGAATCGTCCGTCCCGGGCCACGTCTGCGCAGTGCCGGTCGCACCGCCGGTCGCCCGCTACACGCCGGCCGCGCCGGCCGCGCCAGCCGCGGACACGAAGCAGCCGACGGCTCCAGTGCTCCCCCCCGCGCAACCGCAGCCGCAGCCGGCCCCGGCGTCTCGATCCACCCCCGAGGCCGCGGCGGCAGGCAGCCAGACTGTCTCGCGTCGCCGGCCGTCGTCGGACGGTCGGCTGTGGCCGTGGCAGGAGCCGTGGGCCGGCGTGCGCGATCTCGAGCCATGGGAAGAGATCCCGGTACGGCTCTCTCTGCGCGACCGGGCCCGTATCCCGTTGCCCGGTTCGTGGCGGATCGCGGTGACCTCGCTGTTCCCCTACTCCGGGACCACCACCCTTGCCGGGGTCGTCGGGCTGACCCTCGCCGGGGTGCGGGCGCAGCCGGTCCTCGCGGTCGATCTCTGGCCGGGGGAGTCTCCCGGGGCGGCGCCATCGTCGCCTGTGGGCGCCGGCACCGAGGACGAGGACGAGGACGAGGACGAGGACGAACCACGCGGTGATCCGCTCGCGATCCGGGTCGGCGCGGCCGGAACGACGACGGTCGCCGACGTCGCCCGCCGGCAAGCCTCCGACAGTACGGTGACCGATCTACCTCTGATGATCAGCGGTCGTCCCGCAGGCAGCACCAGGGACCTCGACGTGCTTCCCGTGCGACGCGGTGTTGGCGGAGGATCCGACCGGCACGACGGCGGCGGTTCCGGCGACGAGGCGGCCGCCGTCGTCCCCGCGGACGA
>NZ_CDWWXB010000052.1:6990-15328 GCF_977971855.1 Frankia sp. CoWAU3
CACCGTCGCCCCGACCGGACTGCGGTCCGTGCTCGGCCTGCTCGCGCATTCCTATCCACTGGTGCTGGTCGACGCGCCGGCCAAGGCACCGCTGACGCCTGCGGCGGTCCAGGCCGCGGACCTCATCATCCTCGTCACACTCGCGACCGCCGCCGATCTGGAGGCGACACTCACCGGACTGCGTACGTTGCGGGACGCGGCGGGTGGTGGCTCAGCCAGACACGGCGGGCCGATGATCGTGGCAGCCATGATTGCGCCGCGCCGGGGCCGTCCCTCGCCCCGGACCCGCGCGGCGGCGGCCCGGCTCGGGCGGCAGGTCGACACGCTGATCCGAATCCCGTACGACGCCCGGCTCGACCCCAGCAGGCATACTCCGGTGCGGATTCCTCGACTACGCCGACGTACTCGCCGCGCCTACCTCCAGCTGGCCGCGGCCGCCGTGGAAGCCCTGTTCACTCTCGCAAAAGCCGAGGTCACGGCCGCTGCGGGCGCTGTCGATCAGCCGGGGGCTGCGGCCGGCGGCGCCGTGGAAGCGGTCACCGCCCGTGCAGATTCTGGCGCTTCCGGCGGCCCACGAGCGGCTACCGAGGATCACCCTGCGGCGCAGGGCGTATGATTTGGCGACCTACGGTCACCAACGGCACCCACAAGGATCGCCGGACCGGATCGGCCGGGCGGCCCCCCGCCTGTGGGAAAGGAACCGAGATGATCCTGGACGCCGCCGCCGTCAAGGCGACCGTTGTCCTCGCTGAGGTACAGGTCAAACCGGATGACTCCAAGGCGCCTGGCATCAATGCTCTGAAAGACCTGGTCAACGGCCTGGCGGCCTATGCGGTGATCGCTGCGGTCGCCGCTGTGCTACTGGGTGGTATCGCATGGGCACTCGGCGAGCGGATGGGCCTCGAGCGCGCGTCGATGGTCGGCAAGAGCGGTGTGATCGCGGGCTTCGGTCTCGCATTCCTCGTCGGTGCCGCGGCAGCCTTCGTCAACTTCTTCCTTGCCACCGGTGCAACGGCCACCGCACCCGACCCTAACCCGGCTGGCCAGCGTCAACCCGCCGTCGAGCTCACCGTTGCCGTTGACCCCGGCGTGGTCCATGACCCATCGTCAACGCTCTTCTGACCTGTTCCCCGGATACCAGCGGGCGGACATTGCGATGATGACCGTGCCGTCTTGTGAGGGGAGTGGGCGTTGGTAAGTCTTGTGGAGTGGGCGGCCAGACGCCTGATCATCATCATCGTGACCACTGACACGGTGAGTGTGATCGGCGGATTGGTCATCGGCCGTTACGTGGTTCCAGACAATGGTTCGAATGGCCCGGATACCGCGTCCGTCGCGCCGCAGGCTTCTCCGAGCGCTACCCCGCCCGGAGTGACGCCGACGCTGGTCCCCTCGCCGAAACCGTCCAGCCAACCGGCCAACACCGCCGACCCCACCTCAGTCCCCGGTGTCCCCACCCGGATCAACGAGTTCGGTATCCCGGTCGGCTACCCCCACACCGAAGCCGGCGCCGTCAGCGCCTGCGCCAACTACGTTTCTGCATACGGAAAAACTATCAATCGCGAGCCCACGCGCCTCAAGCAAATTTTTAAATCAATAGCAGACCCCTCGACCGCCAATCGGCTCAGCCAACTTCTTATCGATGTCAATAATAAGACAGCAAAAAATTTCGGGGTTACATCCATAGATTCCCCGAACTTTCAATTGATTTATCGAACCCTCGGATATAAGATTGAAAAATTTAATCCCAACGAGGCAAAAGTATATATCTGGTCCAATGCAAGTGCCGGAATAATTGGTGGATCGCCGAACTACAAGCCTCGCAACTTCTGGGGAACCGACCTCTGTACGGTGAGCTGGAATGGCACAGATTGGAAACTTTCTGACGCCGTCGATGGCCCGGATGGTCCTGATCCCGTTGAGCAGAGGTCCGAGGAATTTCGGAGTTTCCTTCTGATCGGAGCGGTCTCATGACGTCCGGCGGTACAGGCGAAGGCAGTATTATCCTGGCCTTCAACCCCAATCCACTCGGTGCTATCAAGGATGCGATAGCGGGGAGTGCGGATGCGTACTTCAACTCGACGGGCAAGGCCTTCTGCGGCATGGCGGCGGACCTGTCCAGCTCCGTATTCAGCTTCGCGGCGCAGAAGACGACCATCAACCTGAATGCCGACTACGTCGTCCAGAACTACAACATCGCGTTTGGGGTGGCGGTCCTGATCGTCACCGGCCTGTTCATCTGCGCCTGCATCATGGGCGCCGTGCGCGGTGATCCTCACATCTTCGCACGCGCGCTCGCCTCCACCGGCACCGCGATCCTCGGCTCGTTCGTCGCACTCACCCTGCTACAGATGGTGCTCACCGCCTCGGACGGGATCGCCGACGCCTTCGGTGACGGGAAGCCACTCGGCTCGGCCCTGGTAACCCAGCTGCGGGCCCTACCGGAGCAGGGGAACTTCGCACTCGACATCGTGCTGTCGCTGCTGGTGGCGTTGTTCTCGTTTGCGCTCTTCGTGGTGCTGTACATCCGCAAGGTCGCGATCATCGTGATGGCGGTGTTCATCCCGGTGTATCTGGCCGGGCAGCCGACGATGTCCACGAGCGCCTGGATCAAGCGGGCGACCGAGATCCTCTTGGCGCTGATTTTCGCGAAGCCGGTTATTTACGCGATTTTCACACTCGGTGCCGGTGTGGCAAGCGACTCAAGCGGCTCCACAGTCGATCAGACACTGACGATCCTCGGCGGGGCCGTGGTGATGATTGCGGCGGTGTTCGCTCCCTTCGTCCTGCTGCATCTGATGGGATTCGCCGACATCCACCTGATGCGCGCCGTCGGTTCGGCAGGTCGGCGCAGTGCGGCGTCGTTCGGCCAAGGGGCGGGTGCGTTGCTGGGATCGACGTCGCGGGAGACTTTCCGCGGAATCGGCGCACGGCTGCAGACCCGCAACCGCGGCATGCTCGGCGACGTCGGTGGCGTCGGCGCCGAGCCCGCACTGCCCCGGCCAGCCGGGCTACGGACCGGTCGTGGCAGCGGCCTCGGCGCTCCGGCGGGCACGTCATCCCGGACGGGTGCCGCCACGGCCGCGGTGCGCGGCTCGACGGCCGGCCGGCCCCGGGCCGGCGGTGGCAGTACCCGGCAACCGGCAAGAGCCGCCACCCCCACCAGGGCGACGGTCACGGTCGGCAGCAATTCCAGGCCGGTCGGCGCCACGAGGACGATGCGCCCGGGTTCCGTCACGGGCGGGGCACGCGGGACCGGTCAGGGCACGAGGCGGGTACCCGTGCCCCCGCCGGCGTCCCGGCCTCCGAAGATGACGGCGGCGGTACCGCCGTCCCGCACCGGCGGCACGTGAGTAGTTGAGTGGCGAGGTAGCGAGGTAGCGAGGTAGTCGATGATCGCGGAACGCAGTTACCGCTTCGGACCGCTGGAACGCGGCGGAGTCATGCTGGGCATGCGCTGGCCGCAGCTCGGCCTGATGATCGGCGTGATGCTGTGTGTGCTCGGGGCACTTCGCTCTCCGCTCCTGTTCATCCCACTCTGGGTACTGGTGGGAGTAACGCTCCTGTTTGTTGCGTTCGTCCGGGTGGAGGATCGTAATCTCGACCAGTGGGTGCCGATCCTCTTCGGCTTCACGATGCAGAAGGTGACGGGCGAAACGGTGTTCCGTGGCGCGTTCTTCCGGCTGGGCGCCGGGGAGGACCAGCTCAGCCGAACGGTCCTCCCGGGGCCGCTGTCGTCGCTGGTGATGTTGTCCGTACCGGTCGGCGGCGGCCGGTACGTGGCGGTGGTAAAGGATGCCAAGCAGCAGACCTACACCGCCGTCCTGCAGGTGCAGGGTAGCCAGTTCGCCCTGCTGGAGTCCGGTGACCAGCAGGCCAGGGTGGACGCCTGGGGGGAACTGCTGGCCGGGCTGACCGCCGGGGGCGGCAAACTGTCGCGCATCCAGTGGTTGGAACGCACGCTGCCCGACTCCGGCGACCAGCTTCAGCGGCACTGGCGGGTCCGCGGGCATCACGACGACTCCTGGGCCGCCGACGCCTACCAGCAGGTCATCGACGCGGCGGGTCCGGTGGCGCAGCGACACGAGACCTACCTCTCGTTCCAACTTCGGGCCAGGGACGCCCGGCGCGCGATCCAGCGGGCCGGGGGCGGTGACCAGGCGGCCTGCGCCGTCCTGCTCGGCGAACTGCGCACGATGGAGGCGGCTCTCGCCCGTGCGTCCATCAACACGGTCGGATGGCTGCCGCCACGGGCGCTCGCCGCGGTCATCCGCACCACCTACGATCCGTACTCGATCGAGATGATTGACGCGCGGGGTGGTGCGAGTACGGACCTCGCCGGGGGCCTGAAGGGGTTGGCGTCCGGCATCGACCCGGCGGTCGCAGGCCCGGTCCGGGCCGTCACCGCCTGGGACCACTACCGCACCGACTCTGGCTTCCACACGACGTACTGGATCAATGGCTGGCCGCGTGTGCCCTCCCCCGCCGCGTTCCTCGCTCCGCTGCTGATGGAGACGACCTGTCGGCGGACGGTTTCACTGATGGTCGAGCCGCTGCCCGGCCGGAAGGCGGAGAAGGCGGTGAACCGACGGCGGATGGCGCACCTCGGTGAACAGCAGATGCGGGACAAGGTCGGGAAGGTCACCACCCAGCGCGACGTGGCCGAGGCCGACGAGGTCGAACGCCGCGAGCAGGAGCTGATCGCCGGATTCGGCGCCTTCCGCTTCCACGGCTTCGTCACGGTCTCCGCCGACGACCTCGACGGGCTCGCCGACGCCTGCGGTGAGGCCGAAACGCTGGCCTCACGCAGCCGGTTGGAGATGGTGCGTCTCGTCGGCGAGCAGAATCAGGGCTTCAGCGTCGGAGCGCTACCGTTGGCGGTGGGGGTTTCGTGAGCTCAGCACACGACGACGCCTCGGCGCGCGGGTACCCGGTCCCGACCGGCTACCCGACCGGCGGCTATCCGGGTAACAGCAACACGAGCCATGGCCAGCCAGGCAATGGCCAGCCAGGCAATGGCCAGCTGAGTAACGGCTATGCGGCCAACGGCCATGCGGTGGGCGGTTACGTGCCGGCCGGCTATCCAGCCGGTGAAGCCGTGGCCGGTCACCCCGAGCGCGCCGACAGCAGCCCCGGCGGCCCCGACGACGAGGGCCCCGACGGCGACTTCGACGACGGCAACTTCGACGACCCGCCCAGCTACGACGAGACCGGTTACGACCCCGACGGCTACGAGGCGGCGGACTACGAGGCCACCTCCCACGACCCGGGACGCGATGCCGAGGGCTATGTGGACCTCGGCGGCGGTCCGCGGCGGCGGCGCGAGGGACGCCTATCCGCGGAGCCTCCCCGGCGCAGCCGGCGCGCGGAACGGGCCGCGGCGGCCACCGAGAAGGCGGCGATGCGCCGGGCCCAGATAGCCCTGCGCCGGGGCGCACAGCCGCCACGGCTGTTCGGGCCGTTCGGCGGGCGAACGTTCCACAAGCTGCGGCTTCCCGCGCACATGGAGACGACGGCGCAGATCGCCGGCATCTACCCGTTCGTCGTCGACTCCGGCCTGGCCGCGCCCGGCATGTACATCGGTCGGCACGTCTGGTCGGGGAACTCGTTCGACTTCGACGTCTTCGAGCTGTACCGCCAGCAGGTCATCGAGAATCCGAACTTCGCCGTGTTCGGCGCGGTCGGCTCCCGCAAGTCGGCGCTGCTGAAGACGCTGATCTCGCGAGGGGCGGCGTTCGGCTACCAGGCCGCCGTACCCTGTGACCCGAAGGGCGAGTACACGCGGCTGGCTCGGCGCCTCGGCTGTGAGCCCACCTACATCGGGCCCGGCATGGCCACCCGGCTGAACCCGCTCGACGCCCCACCCCGTCCGATGGGCATCGCCGACGAGGACTGGGCCCGTGAGGTGAAGCGGGCTCGTTCGGCGCTGCTGTCGTCCCTGATCGAGACGGCGAAGGGGGTGCCGCTCACCCCGGCCGAGCACACCGCGGTCGACCTGGCTCTCGACGTCGTGACCCGGCAGATCACCGGGGCGTCCCCGGACCGGTGGGCAACCCCGATCCTGCCGCACGTGCTGGAGGCGATGACGGATCCAACCGAGGAGGACTGTGTCAACCTCCCGATGACCGCGACCGAGCTGCGCGACGCCTCCCGGGATGCCACGCTGACCCTGCGCCGGCTCACACACGGCGCGCTGGGCGGTCTGTTCGACGGGCCGACCACCTCTCCCCTGGACTTCGACCGTCCGATCGCCGTGCTGAACCTGGAGCGGGTCCAGGGCAGCGATGAGATGATCGCCCTGATCATGACCTGCGCGCAGGCGTGGATGGAAGCGGCACTCATGCGCCAGGACGGCGTGCAGCGCTACGTCGTCTACGACGAGTGCTGGCGGCTGATGCGGTTCGCCGGCCTCGTCCGCCGGCTGTCCGCCCAGCAGAAGCTCGCCCGACAGTGGGGATGCGCGAACGCGATCGTCGCCCACCGCATCTCCGACCTGCTGTCCGCCTCGCCGGACTCGGTGGAGATCGCCAAAGGCCTGCTCGCCGAAACCGCGATCCGGATCCTCTACAAGCAGGCGTCCGATCAGATCGCCGACACGCAGGCCGCGCTCGGGCTCACCGACGTCGCCGCCGACCTGCTCCCCAGGCTCGACCCGGGCTACGCCCTGTGGCTGATCGGCGCCCGCGCCTTCTACGTCGAGCACGTCGTCGGCGACCTGGAGATCCCCGTGGTGCTCAACGGCTCGAAGATGCACGGCGAGGTCGACGACACCAACCTGACCCCCGACGATCTGGATCCGGCCGAGCTGGACCCGCCGGATCTCGGTCCCGGCAGGCTGCGCCGGATGGCCGACGAACTCCTCGGCGACCGGGAGCTCGCCGACCGGGAGCTCGCCGGCGGGCCGGCCGTCCCACGGGCCGCCGACCTCACGGGCGGGTTCGGCTACCCGCCCGTGGAGCCCAGTCCCAGCTCCACCGGCTGACGATCCCCGGGGACGACGATCCCCAGGGACGATCCCCGGGGATCTCGCCGCGCCGGCAGGGCGGCCCCGCGTCAGCGTTGGAAGGTCACCCGCAGCACGGCCCGGGCGAGAGTGTGGAAGGTGAGGTTGAAGCCAACGACGGCCGGTGAGACCTCGTCGTTGATCTCTAGTTTCGGCACGTCGACCGCGTGGACGGTGAAGATGTACCGGTGCGGTACGTCGCCCTGCGGCGGCGCGGCCCCGCCATACGCCTTGGAGCCCCAGTCGCTGCGCACGTGATACGCGCCGGCGGGCAGGCCGGTGAAGTCTCCGCTGCCCGCGCCGCGAGGAAGTTCGGTCGCCGCCGCGGGGATGTCCACCAGGACCCAGTGCCAGAATCCGCTGCCGGTGGGCGCGTCCGGGTCGTAGCAGGTGACGACGAAGCTCCTGGTCTCGGCGGGCTGACCGGACCAGGCCAGCTGTGGGGAGATGTCGGCGCCCCCGGCGCTGGTGTGCACCTGATCGGACGGAACGACTCCACCGTCGACGAGGTCCGTACTGGTCACGGTGAACAGCGGTTTGGCGGGCAGCACGTCGAACGGGTCGGGGGGTGTACCGCGGTCGAGCAGGGACATCTACCATTCCTTCCGTTACGCCATTCGATGACATTCCCGAGACGGAACCGTCGCTTGCCGGCTCTACGCTTCTCCGCGATGAAACCTCATCCCGAAGGTGCGCCGGGCCGTCGGCATGCGGTTCCAGACAACCTGGTGAGGTCCCGGTGAGACTGGTCACCGCCATCCTGCGTCCACATCGCATCGATGACGTACGCACCGCCCTTGAGACCTTCGGTATTCAGGGTATGACGGTCAGCCAGGTGACCGGATTCGGCATCGAACTGTGGCGTACCCAGACGTATCGCGGGCAGACCTTCCACGATGAGTCGGTGAGCGCCGTGCGGGTCGAGTGCGTCGTCGCGGACTGCGACGTCGAGGACGTCATCGAGGTGATCCTGAGATCGGGCGGATCGGCGGCCAGCGGAGCCGGCAAGATCTGGGTCCTTCCCGTCGACGCCATCGCCCGCGTCCGCACGGGGGAACGCGGGCCGGACGCCTTGTGAGTCCGGACGCCTTGCGAGTCCGGCGGCGGTCACCCGGCTGCGGTGACGGTGACCAGCAGACTGCACCGACCGTGACCAGCTCGATTGCCGCGATCGCTCGATGGTCCCCAAGGCCACGGCACCACCCATCAATAGTGAGACGATCGTCATACAAACGATGCTTTCGGTGTGCGACCAGCGACTGTTCCCACCTTTGGGTGACGAGGAGAGGCGACAATGACCCGTTGACCCGATACGGTTGACGGGTCCCGGCGGGC
>NZ_CDWWXB010000052.1:15641-18949 GCF_977971855.1 Frankia sp. CoWAU3
GCCCGCCGGGACCTGTCCTCGCGACTTGGCCCGCATCACAGGTGACCGTTCGCGCGGCCACGATGACCATCGGGGTATCCCGATCGGCCTCGGTCGTCTCGATCAGCCTCGGTCGTCTCGATCAGCCTCGGTCGTCTCGATCAGCCTCGGTCAGTCCCGGGGTCTGACGTTGATGGGCGACCGAGTGACGCCCGCCGCTGCGGCGTGGCCGTACCGCGAAGGTCTCAGCCTCGTCGGTGACCGGGGCACTCCCGCCGAATCCAGCGGAGCCCTCCCGCACGGTACCGTTCCCGGCCCGCTTCCTACGGCGGGCCCGGAGAAATTCGAAAGCAATGGGAAGCACCGAGACGACGACAATCAGAATCAACATCGGCTCAATGTTGTTCCGTACAAAGTCTATCTTGCCGAGGTAGAAACCCAGAACCGTGATGCCGCAACCCCAGACCACCCCGCCCACGATGTTGTAGGTGATGAAGAGGCGGTAGTTCATCCGGCTCACGCCGGCGATAACCGGAGTGAAGGTGCGGACCACGGGAACAAACCGCGCCAGGATGATGGACCGCGGCCCGTACTTCTCGAAGAACTCGTGTGCCTGCTCGACGTACTCCTGTTTGAACAGCCGCGAGTCGGGGCGTCGGAACAACGCCGGACCAACTCTTCGACCAATTAGGTAGCCGACCTGGTCGCCAGCCACCGCGGCGAGCCCGATCAGGACAGCCGCCACCGGAAGCGGGGTGGAAAGCTCGTCGCGGGCGATCAGCATACCCACGGTGAACAGCACGGAGTCACCCGGGAGGAAGAACCCGACCAGTAGACCGGACTCCGCGAAGACGATCAGCAGAACGGCGGCCAGGCCCGCTTTGGCCAAGCTGTCCGCGCTGAGGACGCCAGGGCCGAGAGCGAGGGTGTTCGACGCGAATGCATTCACTATCGCGGGCCTCCGACAGGCTTTGACGACGGGTTGGACACGTCCGTGAGACCGCGGCAACCGTCGAGGGACCGCCACCGCACCCGCCCGAGGACACCGTAAGGGTATCGAGCGCTCTCCCGTCTCCCACCGGGCACCCGCAAGAGTGGCTCCCCGGCGTCCCGGGCACGTCCTAGGCATGTCCCGGGCGCGTCCCGGCAGGTTGCGGCATGCCCGGGTGCGCCCGGTACGTCCCTCATAGGTTCCCCACCATAGGTGCCCGATCATGGGTTCCCAAATTGTCCAGTGCAGCGATCCGCCGCCAGTCAAGATCTGGCCGGCCCAGGTGGACCGCCGACGTCGATGGCCGGATGTGCCTCATTAGGCTTAATTCGTGCGTTATCGGCGGCCAAGCCAGGATCAGCGGCCTGTTGTCCCGAGTGATCCGAGTGATCCGCCGGCCTGGCCGGATGCGTTAACGCCACGGCCCCCGCGCTCCCGGCCGATGCGGTCAGCGCGGTCAGCGCGGTCGGGGAGACCGACGCGACCGGCTGCGGGGGCCACCCCTGTCGGGGCGCACCGATGCCCTTCCCGCCCGGTCCGTACCCCGCTGCTCATGGTCCTGCTTCTGCTCGGGCTCCTGCTCGGGCTGCTGCCCCTCGCGGCCTGCGGAAAGCGGGATGGCAACGACGGATCATCCCCCGCAATCAGTGCCGGCGGACCCGATGAGCGAGGTGCATCGTTACCACCGGGAACCCGCGGGGAAATTCTGTCCAGTCAGGTGGTCGCGCCGGCCCCGACCGGCATCCGGGCGTGGCGGGTGATGTACCGATCCCACGCGACGTCGGGCGTCGACATTCCGGTGTCCGGGATAATCCTGGCCCCGGAGGAGAACGTTCCGGTTCCGCCGGGCGGCCGAAGAATCGTCGCGTTCGGGCATGGCACCACGGGCCTCAAGGATTCCTGTGCACCGTCGGCGGCACGACCCGCGCTGATCGCCGCCGCCTCGACTTTTCCGCTCGTCCAGGCCGGTTATGTCGTGGCCCTCACAAACTATCCGGGGCTGGGGAGTCCCGGCGAACACGCGATCTATGTTGCCGAGCCGGAGGGCAGGGCCGTGCTTGACGCGGCGCGCGCCGCCGCCGCCCTCAAGGCAACCGGTGCCGGTCGCGACGTCGTCCTCTGGGGCTATTCGCAGGGCGGCCAGGCGGTGTTGGCCGCCGGAGCGATTGCCGCCGCCTACGCACCCGAGCTACGGATCCGGGGAGTCGTCGCAACCGCTCCCCTGGCCGACCTGCCGGCATCCCTCGCCACCTTGCAGCACAATGCCGACGGGGTCGCCTATGTCCTGCTGGCGATGATCGGGCTGTCCGTCGAGGACCGGACGATCAACCTGGACCGGGTACTCACCCCGACCGGCCGGCGACTGCTGTCGATCGCCCGCGACCGCTGCGCCACCGACCTCATCAGGGCAAGCATCGGTACGTCCGTCAACACCGCCTTTACCGTCAATCCACTGGATCATCAGCCATTCGCAGCCGGATTCGCCCGGCAGCGAGAGGTGGCCCTGCGGAAGATGGCTCCGACCCTCGTTCTCCAGGGCGACCTCGACCTGGTGATCCGACGCCCGGTGACCGACAGCGTGGTCACCGGGCTGTGCCGGAAGGGCACGACCGTGGACTACCGGCGTTACCCCGACGCGGACCACGGCACCGTCCTCGGCGCATCGATGGCCGACCTCACCGCCTGGGTCGCGCAGCGCTTCGCCCCGCACCCGCCGCCGGTCACCGACATCTGCGAGATGCGCGCGGCTCGGTTCGGATAACCCGTCCCCGGCTAAACGGGCCCGTCCCCGGCTCACGGCAGGGCCTGTGGACAACCGTGCGCCCGAGCACACCCTGCCCATCTATGGGGACCGTCAGGTGGCTGATCCGGTAGCTGATGTGGAAAACGTCGCCGCCCGCTGCCCATGGCGACGCACCCACCCTGTGGATAAGTCCGCGGGCGCGGTGCAGAGCCCGCTCGGGTCGCACTGCCCCGAGGCGATAAGCGATGAATCCGCTCACCAGCACCCACGACGGTGACCGACGAAACCGCCGTCGTTCTCCCACCCCGGGCTGTGTGGAGCACCGTCGACCGACCGTCCCTCGACCTTCCACTGACCGTCCCCACCGTGCCCATCAACGGCGAAGGGGCAATCCGGCCACCAGCACCAGGCCAGGTGACCGGCAGAACCGTCAACCATCGTCCGGAGACGGGCAGCGTGGGCACGGGCGGCCAAAGCCGATGGACCCTGCCCGAGCTGGTTGATCGTCAGCTCATATCGCTCTTGCCCGGGTGGGGCATCGTCACCTGAGCTTGTCGTTTAACCTTCGGGTGTCACTCTGTGTGATAGTCGCTG
>NZ_CDWWXB010000053.1:0-5972 GCF_977971855.1 Frankia sp. CoWAU3
GAGGCTACAGCAGTTCGGCGATATACTCACTGAATTCTGCGATTGTGGGATGCTCCCGGGTTGCGGCGAGCGAGATGGAGACCTTGAATATTTGCTGGATTCGTCCACGGAATTCCACGGCGCGTAGGGAGTTCAGGCCGAGTTCCGAAAAGGCGGCACCAGGGCTCAGTCGACGCGCTCGCAAGCTGAGGACCTCGCGCAAGATCTCAATGATTTTCCGCCTGATGATCTTGAGGCGTTCATCGCCAGCAACCTGTGAAATCTCGGCGCTGATGTCGGCGTCCGTCTCAGTGTCCGGACGTTGCTCGGTCGGCTCTGCATGCGCTGACCGAGCCGAGTCGGTCGGTCGTGCCAGTTTCCTGAGTGGCTTGATCAGATAGGTGCGTCTGTCCCACGTCGTAGGCGGCACGTCCGCGATGGCTCCATCGCCGTGCCACCGCCGCCAATTCATGTCGAGCCCGGCGCAATGAAGCGCTGCGATGCTCGTTCGTAGGGCTGTGGCCTGATCGTGCCTGTTATCCATAGTCGGTACAATCGTGGCCTCCGGCGCCCCGGCCGCCTGGAGGGTCAGAATAAGCGGGTGGATTGCCACCGGATGTGGAGAGATCTCCTGGAAAAGCTGGTGTCCGTCGTTGACGATGGCGGTCGTGGCATCCACCGCCCGAACCGGGCAGCGCATGTTCTCACCCCAGTAGGCAGCATCGAATGTGGGTGTCTGCCGCGGATCAGGCAGAACCGTGGTATAGAAACGAATCGTCGGCTGCCTAGGCCGTATATCGCTGAGCTCGGCGGTCAACGCATCGGCGACTGGATGGATCAGGGGGCAGTGCGAGGCGACATCGACATTGATCATATGCGTGGGAACGTCGCGGGATGTCCAGCTTTCGACCAGTCGTTCGACTTCGACTCGAGTACCGCCGATCACGGTGGACCGGGGTGCGGCGAAGAACGCGACAGCCACGTCGGGAAGATGGTCGATCTCTGCCTGGACCGTGGCCGCATCCAGTTCGACGACCGCCATCGCCGCAACGCGGGCTTCGGCGATGGGAACGCACAGCCGGGACCGACGGCAGATGACGCGGATGCCGTCTTCCACGGTCAACGCCTCCGCGATCACGGCGGCGGCGATCTCGCCCATGGAGTGTCCTACTACGGCGGCGGGGTGGATGCCGTGGGATTGCAGGGTGCGTGCCAGAGCGACCTGTACCACGAAGATCAAGAGCTGTACCTGGTCGACTCGGGTCACCTCGTCACCGGCCCGCAGCACCTCCTCCGGCGAGAAGCCCGACTCGGCGCGAATCAGGGGGTCGAGTTCCGCGATCGTGTCGGCAAACACGGGTTCGGTGGCGAACAGGTCTCGCCCCATACCGGGCCACTGCGAGCCGTGGCCGCTGAACACCCACACCGGTCCCGTTGCGTGCTCGGCGTGGACATAATTGTTGACCATTCCTTCAGGACGGGGGTGTGTCCCGTCGGCATACGCGCGTAGGCGGTTGACGAGATCGTCCCGGGAGCGAGCGACGACCGCCAGTCTCTCGGGGCCGTGCGAGCGGCGTACCGCGAGTGTGTGCGCGACATCTTTCAAGGGTGTCGTCGCGCCGAAGCCGATGAGCCAGTCGGCGAGCCTGACCGCGGAATGCCGCAGCGCAGTTTCTGATCCTGCCGACAGCAGGAACGTGAGAACGGAATCGTCGCTGCTGGACGACCTCGGCGCGACCGGGGAGCTGGAATCCGGCGGTTCCTCCACGATGGCATGCGCGTTGGTCCCGCCCACACCGTAGGAGGACACGGCCGCGAGGCGCGGACCACCGGTGACTGGCCACGGTGTCGTTACGGTCGGAACGAACAACCTGGTGCCGGACGGGTTGATAGTGGGGTTCCACCGCCGGAAATTCAGGGACGCCGGGACCTCACCGTGGTACACCGACAAGATGGCTTTGAGTAGCCCCACCATGCCCGCGGCGGGTTCGGCGTGGCCGAAGTTCGTCTTAGCCGAACCCAATGCACACCGGTCTCGCCCCCGTCCGTAGACGGCGGCCAGTGAACGGAACTCGATCGGGTCGCCAACGATGGTTCCGGTGCCGTGCGCTTCGATCATTCCAATTTCTTCCGGGTCGACATCGGCAATATCCAGGGCGGTACGGAACACCTCTTCCTGCGCTTGCCCGGAAGGAACGGTGAACGGGGACGTCTTCCCGTCATGATTGACCGCCACCCCCCGCAGCACGGCGAGCACGCGGTCCTGGTCACGCATCGCGTCGTCGAGACGTTTAAGTACGAGGACCACGCAGCCCTCGGCCCGAACGTAGCCGTCCGCTCGTTCGTCAAAGCTGAAGCATCGCCCGGTGGGAGATAGCACTCCCAACTCGTTATAGGCCAGGAACGTTCGGGGGCTGAGTAGCAGGTTGACCGCGCCAGCGAGCGCGAGGTCACACTCGTCCCGCTGAAGGCTGTTACATGCCAGGTACACGGTGGCCAACCCTGTCGAACACGACGTGTCCACGGTCATGCTGGGACCGCGCAAACCGAAGACGTGCGATATCCGACCGGATGCCGGTCCGGCCTGGTTACCGGGCACAAAGTAGGGGCCCCCGTAGCTCGGGAGCTGATGTGCGTGGAGCATATGGTCCAAGTTGGACATGCCGACGAACACAGCAGTGCTGCTCCCTACCAGGTCATCGGTTGGCAATCCAGCGTGCTCGAACCCCTCCTGCACGATCTCCAGCAACAGCCGATGCTGAGGATCGATCGACTCTGCCTCGGTCGGGTCGATACCGAAGGCCTCTGGATCGAAGGCGCCGACGTCCTCCGACAAAAACCCGCCACGCCACAGCACGTTCCGATCGGTCTCCGCCTGCGACGCTTCCCGCGACGCCTCACTCCATCGCTCTGATGGCACATCGGTGACCGCATCACGACCGTCGCGGAGGAAATCCCACAGCGACGCCGCGGAACCAACGCCGCCGGGGAGGCGACATCCGATCCCAATCACCGCAACCGCCCTGGAGGTGTTTCCTCCAGCATCCCGCGTCCGTTCACCCGAACCCTTACTCGGATGTGCGCGGATGGTCTGATCCGCCTTCTTGACCGGAGCGTCGTTGGCGGAGCCGTCGGTTGTAGTGGCCGTGATGTCGCTGTCGGTCAGCCGTTCGACCAGGTCGCGCCGGGTCGGGTCCGCAAGATCCGGGAAGACCCGGGGCGGTCGATCGTCGCTCTTCCTCTGCTTCGACACGAGGACGCTCCTCAGCGACTCAGTTGATATAGCGAAGGACAGAGTACCCATGCCTGGCCGCTTCTCAGCCATTTGGTTAACATATTCTCCACTTTGGTGTGGTTGTCGATGGGGCGGACACGCCGGGCCTCGACCGGGCCCAGCCAGGAGGAGGTGCCCTGGTGTCCCGGTCCGGAGATCTGCGCTCTGATGAGACCTGTGATGAGGCCCCGTCAGATGATCCACAGCCGCCAGCGAAGCCGCGGCCCGTGACTATCCGTGAGGTGGTACGCCTCCAGAATCTCCATGAGGAGGCCGGGGTGAGGTGGATGCGCTCCGCTCGCGCTCGCCAACATGTCGCCGCGGCTCACACGTACGTTCCTGGGGGCTCCTGCTGCTGTCCTTAACCCACGCGACGATCTGGGCCCGTGAGGTGAAACCGAGCTTGCCGAGAATGCGCTCGACGTGACCTTCCGCCGTGCGCTGGGCGATCACCAGGTAGCTCGCGATCTCCTTGTTGCTCAGACCGCGGGCGACGAGGTCCGCCACCTGACGCTCCCGAGGGGTCAGGGGCACCTCCGGCTCGCCGGCGGGAACAACGGGGTGGGCGACGGGAGTCCCGGTGCCCTGGGTAGCCGCGGCGACGGCCTCGTCCAGGTCGAGTTCCGCGCCCTGCGCTAGGGCGCGTTCGAGCTTCCGTTGATCCAGAACGCGTCGCAGGGCGGCCTCGCATCGGTGGTGGAACAGGGCGAGCCCGAAGACGGCGATCGACGCCCCGGTCTCACGCCAGATCCGCCCGGCCGCGCCGAGCAGGACCGCGGACTCGTGGTGCCGACCGGCCGAGGCCATGACCCACGCCTGCTGCTCCAGCGCGACGGCGATGCCGACATGGTCGTGGAACGCGTATTTGAGGGAGATGGCCGCGGCATGGTGCTCCATCGCCTGCTCCAACTCGCCTAGCTGCCAGGCCGCCAGACCGAGGCCGCACAGAGCGAACGAGCGGAAGCAGCATTCGCCGAAGCGCTCAGTCAACGCCACGCATTCCGCGAAGACGGTCGCCGCCGCGTCCTGTTCCTCGCGGATTCCGTGGGCCAGCCCGAGATAGAGCAGTGATTGGGCGAGACCGAGCGGCTCGCCGAGGTCAGTGAACCGGCGGCGGGCGTCCTGACTGCGCTCCACCGCCGCCGACGTGTCCCCGCTGATGGCGGCGAGCCTGCCCTCGACGCAGGCGATGCGTGCGAGCACCCGCTGCTCGTGCAGCCTGGCGGCCAGATCGCGAGCCTCGGCCAGCAGCGACGCGGCCGCGGTGATGTCGCCCTGGAGGGACGCGGCGTGGGCGGCCGATTGCAGACCGATGGCCCGGATCCCGTCCGGCTCCGTGGCCTTGCTCAGCCCCCGATCAAACCAGAAGCGCGCCTCGCTGAGTAGCCCGATGGCGGCCCAGTATTGCCACAAGGCCACCATGATGGACAGAGCGGTCTCCGCCAGGCCCGGTGTAGTGAGGCAGAGGTCCAGCGCAACCCGTAGGTTCGCTTGCTCGTTCCGGATCCGCCGGATCCAGTCGAGTTGGGCCGGGCTGCACCACTGAGCGTCGGCGAGGGCCGCGATCCGGCGGTAGTAGGCGAGATGCCGACGGCGCACGTCCTGTTCCCGACCGGACTCGCGCAGGCGGTCCTGGCCGTACTGGTGAATGGTGTCCAGCATCCGGAACCGGACCATCTCCTCGTCGTCCTCACGGACCAGAATCGACTTGTCAACCAGCCCGCTCAGCAGGTCCAGCACGACCTCCGGCGGGTACCTGGCGCCCTCCACCTGCTCAGCCGCCTCCAAGGTGAACCCGTCGGCGAACACCGACAGGCACGCCCACATCTGCTGCTCCTCGGGAGTGCACAGGTCGAAGCTCCAGTCGATCAGCGCGCGCAGGGTCTGTTGGCGGCGGGGCCCGGCCCTGTTGCCTCGCGTCAACAGGGCGTAGCGGTTGTCGAGCCGATCGAGGATCTGCTCCAGGGACAGCGTCCGGAGCCGAGCAGCCGCCAGTTCGATCGCCAGCGGGATGCCATCCAGGCGATGGCACAGCGACGCGACGGTCCGCCAGTTGCCCTCGTCGAGGCTGAATTCCCCCAGCACCGCCGCCGCGCGCTCCGCCAGCAGGCTCACCGCCTCGTACTGGATGAGCCCGCCAGCCAACGCGGACTGGTCCGCGCCCGGGGCCGGCGCCGGGGGTACCCTCAGCGGGGGCACCTTCAGCACCCGTTCCCCTGCCACCCCGAGCAGGTGGCGGCTGGTTGCGATGACCCGCAGGTCCGGGCCCGCGCGCAGCAGGGTGTCGACGAGCCGGGCACACGTGTCCACGAGGTGCTCGCAGTTGTCGAGCACGAGCAGGATCCTGCGCGGAGCAAGGTGCGCGGCGAGCGTCGCCGCGGTCCATCGCCCGGAGAGGAGCTGCAGGTCCATCGCCTCGGCGACCGCGTCGACGACCAGTGACGGGTCGTCGAGGTCGGCCAACTCGGCGATCCAGACACCGTCGGGGAACGCGCGCTGCCGGTCCGCCGCGAGCCGAAGGGCGAGGCGGGTCTTCCCGACCCCCCCGGGCCCGGTCAGCGTGAGCAACCGGGCGCCGGCCAGCAACCGCAATGCCTCTGCCAGCTCCCGTCTGCGACCGACGAAGCTGGTTAGTTCCGCCGGCAGGTTCGACCTTCCACGTCCGGACACACACAACACCGTCCCGCTACCTATGGGGGGACACAACTTGGCCGGATAA
>NZ_CDWWXB010000053.1:6314-17856 GCF_977971855.1 Frankia sp. CoWAU3
GGGTGGACAACCGGGACAGACAGGTGGGCAAGTGAGCGGACAGGTAGTGAGACAGGTAGTTCTCCCGTCCCCGCACACCGGTCCGTCGCTCAGGCTGCACCCATGCCGAGGACGCAGACTGCACTGCCAGCAGCCTTGGGATGCCAGGAGCCGGAGCCGACCGGCTGGAGCGGGTGTAGGCAGCCAGGGCAATGGCACATCCACAAGCCAATCAATTGCAATAGTCGGGTGTTGTACATCCGTGTTCCATGCAATGAGATGACGCCAGAGCTGGGGGAGGCCCTGCGAAGCGGGGCAGTCAGGAAGACCATTAACGTGGCGGCCGGATCTGGTTGCGGAGCCAGCCAGCAAAGTCCCTTGGTATCGTCGACACCAGTCCTGCGCGCGTATGACGAAGTAAATTTATGCGAGACTAAGCACGCGAGACCAGATGCGAAAATCCAGCCGGTGGGCGAGGCCGACCGCGTTTCCCGGAAACTTCGACAAAGATCTGATTTGATGACCAACGAGAAAGCGCATTCACCGGAGGGCTTGCCGGTGATTCGGCAGGCGACCTCCGAAACTGATGTCGTGGTGGTCGGTGCCGGCATCATAGGCCTGGCGAACGCCCTTCAGCTTGCCAAACGAGGCCTGCGAGTAACGCTGATCGACAACCTTCGCGACAAGAAACACAGCTACAAGGTTGGAGAGTCGTTCCTAGTCTTCACAAGTGCTTTTCTCCGCACTGTGGGCGAGCTGGATGAGTTCATCACCGAGGAATCATTCGCGAAACTCGGTGTATGGTTCTCCCACGGCACGGAGAACAGATCGGACTTCCGCGACGCCACCGAGTGGGCCATCAACGCCGACCCGCATCCGCCGCATTATCTCTACGATATTGCGCCCGACAAGAAGTGGTTCCGCTGCATGTTCCTCGACATGCAGATCGTCCGTCCCGAAGCGGAGGATTCGATGTGTGCGGCCGTCCGACGGCGTGCTGGAATCACTTTCGTCGACACCGCCCGAGTGAGCGACATACAGATCTCCCCGGGAGCGGACTGGCATCAGGTGGAATGGCTGGACGGCACAACCGGGCACAGCAACATCATCCGAACGCACTGGGTCGTCGACTGTTCTGGACGCAACCGGTTGTTGGCCCGCGGCCGCGGACATGCCGCGGAGCGGCGGGAACTGACTGACGGATTTCAGACGACAGCGGTCTGGGGCCAGTTCGAGGGCGTGACCGACGGCCTGTTCGGTGACGAGTGGACGCATACCTTCCCCAACGGCCGCGATACGCAACGCGACCTGTACACCGTACATTTGTGGGGGACTGGTTATTGGATCTGGGTCATCCGGCTCTCGAAGGAACGGATCAGCGTCGGCGCGACTTTCGACCAGCGGTCGGCGCCACCCGGCCGAACTCCGCAGGAGCAGTTCTGGAATCTCATCCGGCGGCACCCCGTCCTCGACAAGGTGATCGCACCGGAGTCACTCCTTGAGTTCCGGACCTACCGTAACGTCCAGCACTGGACCGACACGTTCGTCAGCCCGCAGCGCTATGCAATGGTAGGCGACGCGGGCAGCATCATCGACGCCTACTACAGCCAGGGAATCGCGCTGGCGTTGGTGACCAGTTGGCATCTCGCCAACATTGTCCAGGACGACGTCCGCTCCGGGCACCTGGACCGGGCGTATATCGAGCGGGTGAACCGAGCCACTCGCCAGGACTGGCACATGCTGCGCGCGATGGTCCGCGAAAAGTACACTGCCGCGATCGCGGATCCTCGCTTCTTCGTGTTGTCCCACGTGCTTGATATGATGGTGTTCTGGTCGGTGGGCAGCACCCGTTCAGCGCTCACCCGATGGCTCGTCGACACCGAGGGCGACACCACTCGGGAGACCCCGAAGAACCGCCGCGTCCGGCGGCGTCTCCAATCCACGCTATTCTACTCCCGGGCCCCGCTGTGGCGGTGGTTGCCGCCGGAAACCGTGCATTGGATACAGAGCCGGCTACAGGCCAACCTCGCGGCCCGCGCACGGTGGCGGCTGGATCACGGTGTCAAGCTACCAACGGTCCGTAGCGTCCAGAACGTCACCGCGCCGCTGCCTAAGCTGTGGTGGCTGGCGATCGGCGGGGACCGGGGAAGAGATATTTCAGCTCATGACCTGGTGGAACCCGCGGAACTACGACCAGAGGGCACCGCGACCTGGTTGGACCGGTTGCCCGTGCCGGCCAACACCCGATTGCGATGGGTGATCTGGCTGCGGCCGTATGCCCTGCTCGCCGGATTCGCCGCTGCCTATCTGTGGGACGGGGTGGACACGGCGATCCGACGCCTGCTCCTGCTTGTACGCCGCCCCAGCGACAGCGCGACGGCCAGCGAACTCGCTAACCACGAGGCCTTGCTAAGGAAAGATGAATGAAAGCCGTTACCACTGGGCGACCGATCGCCTATCTACATTTGGACTCGCCGCACGCGGAGTACCCACAGATCGTTACCGCCCTGGCTGATTACGGTGTCACGGCAGTCGCGGTCCATCTCGACAACGTGCACACCGTCGACTGGACAGCGTTCGACGGCGTGAACCTACGAATGTGCCGCGGCTTCCACGAGCGGCCCGACTTCCTTGACAGGATCCGGAGACTGTATCTGGAGCTGGACGGGAAGATTCCAATTCTGAACTCGATGCGGGTGGCCGTCGGGACGCTCGACAAACGGCGGTACCTGTCAGAGCTCGAACAGGACGGCATCGCGGTGATCCCGACCCGGTGGGTTTCCCGGGGTGAGGACGTGACGATTGACACGCTCATGACCCAGACCGGATGGGACCATGTCGTCATCAAGCCAACCGTCTCGGCCGGCTCCTGGCGCACCTTCCGGGTCTCACGGAGCGGGCCGAGTACCTCAGCAACGCACTTCGTCCGGCACAGCCACGAAGCAACGTCGGCGACGGGCGTGGCACCACGCCGCGACACGGAACCCGAGACACTGCTCCGTGACTTGGTGTCCACCCATCACGTCTGTGTCCAGCCCTTTCTCTCATCGATCCTGGCTCATGGTGAACTCTCCTTCGTCTTCCTAGGCGGAAAGTTGAGCCACGCGGTCCGCAAAAGAGTCGCCCGGGACGGCGGCTGGTGGGCACATGAACGGTTCGGTGGCCGGAATGAAGTTATCCAGCCGACACCAGCCGAGCGTGAGTGGGCGTACTGTGTGTATGAAGCACTAGAGAACCGATACGGACCGTTGATCTTCGGCCGGGTTGACGGCTTGCGGGACGAACACCGTGTGCTGCGGCTACTGGAATGTGAGCTCGTCATCCCCCGTCTGCTCCTGACCGAGGGCAACGCCTACGACACGTACGCAAAGACCATCGTGCGGGCGGTTGGCGGCTGACCCGATGACCTACCGAGAAACGCTCGCCGGCCCCGGGGAGTAACGGTTACGTACGCAGCGCATCGGATCTACCGGCGGTTTACCTCATCCTGCCACTCTCGCTCGTGCTTGGTGTCACCGTCGGTTCAGACGTCCGCCTGACCTGCCCAGGAGTAGTGATGGTCAACGCATCCGGTCCGGTAGCCGCGCTGTCGTCCCATGCGCTTCTCGTTTTCCTGCTCCAGATCGCCGTCCTGCTCGGGCTAGCTTATCTCCTCGGGCGGGCGGCAACGCGGCTGGGAATGCCGGCAGTGGTGGGTGAACTCCTCACCGGCGTGATCCTCGGGCCATCTCTGCTTGGCGCGCTCGCGCCTGGCTTCGCCGGCTGGCTGTTGCCCGCACGGGCCGACCAGTTCCATCTCCTCGACGCCGTCGGCCAGCTCGGCGTGATTCTGCTGGTCGGATTCATCGGCATAGAGATGGACATCCAGATGGTGCGGCGCCGGGGTCTGGCCGCCGCCCGGGTCGGCCTCGCCGGGCTGCTGGTTCCGGTGGGCCTCGGCGTCTCGGCGGGGCTACTGCTGCCTGACTCTCTCGTCGCGGACGGCGCCCATCGGCTGGTGTTCGCGGTGTTCCTCGGCGTAGCGCTCGGGGTCAGCGCGATCCCGGTAGCCGCGAAGATCCTCATCGACATGAACCTGTTGGACCGCAACGTCGGCCAGCTCACCCTGGCCGCGGCCGCAGTCGACGACGTGGCCGGGTGGTTCGCACTCTCCATAGTGTCGGCGATGGCGACCACGGGCGTGCGTGGCAGTGACATCGCCGTGCCGGTGGTCAGCATGCTCGGCACCGTGCTGGCCGCCCTGGTGGTCGGTCCTCCGACGGTCCGGCGGGCACTTCGATACGCCAGCACGGCGCGCGACGGTGGTGGCCACATCGTGGTCGTCACCGTACTGATCCTGGCCGCGGCGGCGGCCACGGAGGCACTGAAGCTCGAGGCGATCTTCGGCGCGTTCATCGCCGGCGTCGTCATCGGGTCCAGCCGGGGTTTCGCTCCCGACCGGGTCGCGCCGCTGCGGACGGTGGTGCTCACTGTGCTGGCGCCGATCTTCTTCGCCACCGCCGGGCTACGGGTCGATCTCGGCAAGCTCACCGACCTGTCGGTCCTCGCCACCGGCCTGGTGGTCCTGCTGCTTGCCGTCGCGGGCAAGTTCGCCGGCGCCTACCTCGGAGCCCGGGCCAGCCGGCTTGGCCACTGGGAGGCCCTCGCGCTCGGCGCCGGGCTGAACGCCCGCGGGGTCATCGGCCTGGTCGTCGCCGGAGTGGGGCTCCGCCTCGGCGTGTTGAACACGGCGGCCTACACGGTGGTGGTCCTCGTGGCACTCGTCACCACCATGATAACTCCGCCGATCCTGCACCTCACGATGCGACGGGTGGAGCACACCGCGGACGAGACACTACGGCGACTGGACCCCACCGGCGACACCGAAAGCGCACATTCCGGTGCCCGACGCTAGCGCCGGCATGGACGTCAGATAACCGCATCCTACAAAAGGCTGTTTCGTAACTCGATCGGGTGTGGTGTGGGTGGGTCCGGGGTGTGCTCGACCCGCGCGACCCGACCGGCTCACTCCCGCTCATCAGCCCGTCGGGAAGACCACGGACAGGCCAACGACTGCGTGGCAGATGAAGGATTTTGGCCCTTCGGAGTCGCCCTGCCCCTGCCAGCCCAGGGGTGCGAATCCCCTGGGCCACCCGACCCAAGAAGCTGTTTTAGAATTACCCTGGTCCCATATCCCAACTCGATAAAGCGGGTTGTCGACCGGTTGGCACGCCGAGCGCCGGAGTCCGACCCTCTGGCGCTCAGCATACGTCCGAGGTTAGGGCAAGATCTAAAATAGGTTCCTAGAATTTTCCTCCGGGAGGGGTTGGGACCGCTGTCTGGGCTATGACCGCAACGTGGCTGGTGGCCCCGGCTGGCGCCGGCCAGGGTGTCGCACGTTGCGGACTCTCGATACTGGCCCGTGGTACGGGCACGGCGCCGCCGTTGTCCTGCTTGGAGTTCTGGCCGCAACCGCTGAGGAACAGAGTCGATGGGATGACGAGGGCGCCAAGCACCGTCACCATGGCTCGACGGCCACGGTGCCTCGGTGTCCGGGGCCATCGGGATCGGAAGGAATGTATGGTGTCCATAATGATTCAGTAGTCTACTGCCCTATGCGCAACTTTTCCACCTACCCGAGGGGCCGGGTTTTCCACCCGCCCGCGAGGTCAGAAAGATCCTGAAGCGTCTTCCCGGTGATCACATCAGTACCTTCGGCGGGTAAACCAGCCCGCCTCTTCCAAACCTTGCTGGTGCCATTAGTGATCAGGTGTGAGCTCAATGGCAGTACTTTAAGAGCGTGTCTCACACGGCGGTTCCGGGTAGATAACCGATCATGGATGTGATGGAGAGCGGCTTGCTCTACGTCCGGTCCCGGACGAGTTGTGGAAGCTGGTCGAACCGTTGCCGCTCCGGTTCGAGGCAGGCCCGCAGGGCGTTGAACACCCCCGGCTGCTCGGCGAGGATCGGGCGGCCAGCGTCTGCTCGCCGACGTGGGAGCCGTCGATCGCGGCCCCGAGCGTCGCTCGCGACGCGTAGGTGGTCACGAGCGCGGCGCGCACAAGCAGGTGGGGCGGGTCGTCGGCGGTGCCCGACGGGCCCGACGCGGCCCGGTTCGCCGTCGTGTCCAGGCAGCGGGTCTGGGTGCCATCGCCCCGCACACCGGCGGGTCACATATCGTTATCAACCTCCATTCTCAAACGCCTTCTGACCGACAATCTCAAACACCTTCTCAGATCTCTGCGAATTCGCGAACGGCCTGGATGAACTGGTTGAACTGGCTACGGTGCACGTCGTGTGATGCGTTGTGCAACTCGACGGTGGTGCAGCAGGCGGGCAGGATGCGGCGTGCGTGCGCCCATTCCTCGTCGGACCACAGTCCGCCCCGCAGCGGGTTGGCGCGGATGAGAAGGGTCCGAACAGTGAGCTGACCTAGGAGCGGGAGTAGCGGGCCTGTACAGGATCCATCGCGCACCAGGCTCTCGACGATGGCAGGGTCGGCGTACCGGAAACCCTCCAGCAGACTGTCCACATCATCGGGGTGCCAGCCGGGATGAACCATGGAGAGGATTTCCCGCAGTTCTATTTCGGACAGTGCGATGGCCTTGATCAGATCGTTGATCTGTTCGCGCTGCAGCTTTGGTGACATCATCACCGGGGGGTCTTCAAGAACAAGGCGCGACACCGCCGGGGGAAGCTGCTCCGACTCGGCACCGGTCGCGGTGATCAGGGCCACGGCGGCTCCCCACGAGTGGCCGACCAGCATCGGTTCCTCGACCCCCACGGCGGTCAGGAAGGACACCACATCATCAGCGGCCTTGCGTAGGCCGTACGACCCGACGGGTGGTCGAACACTGGCACCATGTCCTCGCAGATCGAGCGCGAAAACCTGGTACCTATCCCCCAGCGCGGGGCCGACACGAGACCAGCTTGCAGCCGATCCCGCGTTGGCATGCAGCAACACGACCCGCATTCGTTCATCTCGATCTTCACTCCAGACCCGATAGCTGAATCGGCCGGCAGGAAGATCAATGAATCGTGCGTGCCAGCCAAAATTGGCACGGCCAGCGTGTGCGCCCGTCATGGCAGTCTCTTTTCTTTGTCGGCGGTGGCCGTTATGGTGCTACGGTCGCACCAGCTGGCGATTCCGCGGGCCGGATCCGCTCCCACGTCAGGTACGGAAGCCGGATGCCAGAGCCGTCCCACTTTGCCGGACAGCACAGCGTCAACACATTTCCTCTCAACGCGAAATTGCGAACCTGGTTCCCTCCAATCCATTCGGGAACAGACGCCACCTGCACATGATGGATGACTTGATCATCCGCTAGGAAATAGGTTCCGCAGTATCCGATGTAGGGATGGTTCATGGCGATCGATTCGGCGTCGACCTGCGAGCTATTCATGAATTCGGAGACGGATGCGCTTGAGGTGTGACGCTGAGGGTCGCGCAGGTGTGCGGACATGTGGCCGTCGGCCGCGTAGATCACTAGACCGCTCGGTTGGGTGCCCATGGGCATGCTGAGAATTATTCCATTGCGGTCAGTAACGATGAACGAGACGAGCTTCCATGCTCCGACTAGCAAAGGTCCATGCGTATCGAGGTGGTCCGAAAAATCCGAACTGGTTACGCCGCTCATGAAGGCAAATCTCCATTGATGTTGGATTGGCTCAGATTGTTGACTTGCTAGTCCGAGGTCGACAGTTCGGAGGCCACGCCACATCCCCTCCCTTCAGCGTCCGGTGATGGCGGTACAGGAGCCCCTTCCCTGATGCGGGGGTGATCCCCCGCCGATGATCCTCGCGATCCGTAGGAGGTGGACGCCGCGTGCAACAACACCGCGGTACACGTCCGTCTTGGTGGCGGCAGGGCCGGGAAGGCTGGCGAATTCCGACCTCCGCTATTCCCGCGGAAAATCCAAAATTCATGATCACGTCTCGCGGAAGCGGTTGATCGCGTCCAGATGGCGGGTCCGTATCGCGTTGTCGCGCACGCCGAGGCCCTCCTGCGGCGCGAGGCACAGGACAGCGACCTTGCCATGGTGCAGGTTGCGGTGCACCTCGTAGACGGCCTGGCCGGTCTCGTCCAGTGGATACACCCGTGACACGGTCGGATGAACCAGCCCCTTGGTGATCAATCGGTTGGCCTCCCAGGCCTCGCGGTAGTTCGCGAAATGCGATCCCACTATCTTTTTCAGATTCATCCAGAGATAGCGGTTGTCGTAGGAGTGGACGAAGCCGCTGGTGGAGGCGCAGGTGACGATCGTTCCGCCGCGGCGGGCCACATAGACCGAGGCGACGAAGGTCTCCTGCCCGGGATGCTCGAAAACGATGTCCGGATCCTCCCCGTCGGTGAGCTGCCGGATCTTCTTGCCAAAGCGCTGCCATTCCTTCGGGTTCTGGGTGTGTTCATCCGTCCAGAACCGGTAGCCTTCCGACGTCCGGTCGATCACCAGCTCGGCGCCCATCCTGTGGGCAATTTCGGCTTTCTCGGAAGAAGAGACAACGCAGACTGGGATTGCACCGCCGCGCACCGCCAGCTGCGTGGCGTAGGAGCCCAGCCCCCCGCTCGCGCCCCAGATCAGCACGATATCTCCCTGCTTCATGTCCGCGCCGTTGCGCGACACCAGCTGACGGTAGGCGGTGGAGTTCACCAGGCCCGATGCCGCGGCCTCCTCCCAGCTCAGATGCGCCGGTTTCGGCATGAGCTGGTTCGCCTTGACCAGAGCCAGTTCGGCGAGGCCACCGAAGTTGGTCTCGAAACCCCAGATGCGCTGCTCCGGATCCAGCATCGTGTCGTTGTGGCCCTCCGGCCGTTCCAGCCCGACCGACAGGCAGTGGGCCACCACCTCGTCACCTGGCGACCAGGTGTGTACCCCCGGCCCAGTGCGCAGCACGACACCGGCGAGATCGGACCCTACGACGTGATAAGGCAGGTCGTGTCGCTTGCTGAGCGGGGAGAGACGGCCGTAGCGCTCCAGGAAACCGAACGTCGGCAGGGGTTCGAAGACCGACGTCCACACCGTGTTGTAGTTGATCGAGGACGCCATCACGGCGACCAGCGCCTCACCGGGGCCGATCTCCGGTGTCGCGACCTCGTCCAGGTGCAGTGAACGTCGGGGGTTCTTGTCGCGGGATGCGAGCCCACTGAAAATGTTGACGTCTTCCTTTCGGACGACCACTCCCCGGTAGGTCTCCGGCACCCGGAGGGATGTAAAGGCCTCCTTGGGCGTGTCACCGGCGAGAATAGCTGACCTTATTTCTTTCACGGTCGAACTCTCCTATACGATGCCGACATCGAGCAGATGTTCAATAGACCCGGAAACCCCGCCCGGTCTTGTACCCCAGACGTCCGGACCTGACGAGGTCTTCCAGCAGGCGCGTCGGGGTGTACCCGGGTTCGCGGAACTCCCGGTACAGGGCGCGCTGGATGGCGAGTGTCACGTCCAGGCCGATGACATCGGCGAGTTCGAACGGCCCCATCGGGTGTGCGCAGGCGACCTTCATGGCTGTATCGATCGCATCGATACCCACGTAATGGGACTCCAGCATCTTCACCGCGTCGTTGAGATATGGGAAAAGTAGGGTGTTGACGATGAAGCCGGCGCGGTCGGCACACCGGACCGGGTACTTGCCCGCCGTCCTGGCCACGTCGAAGACAGTCGCGGTCACGTCGTCCGCGGTTACGATGGTCGGCACGATCTCGACCAGGCGCATCTTCTTCGCTGGGTTGAACCAGTGCATACCGACCACATCCTGCGGGCGGGACGTGGCGGTGGCACACTCGATCACGGGCAGTGAGGACGTGGTCGTCGCGAGGACCGCTCCCGGGCGTGCAACCGTGTCGAGTTCAGCGAACAGCGCCCGTTTGACGTCCAAGTCCTCAACGACCGCTTCGATGATGAGGTCACACTCGGCGAGGACGGACAGATCGGTCGAAGCTCGAACCCGTGCCAGTGTCGAAGTACGCTCGTCCGATGAGATCTTTCCCCGTTCGACCGCTTTGTCCAGTGACCGCTCGAGCTTCGTCCGGACAGCGGCGATTTTCTTCTCGCTCCGTGCACGGAACACCACCTTGTAGCCATGGTGGGCACAGACCTCGATGATTCCGCTGGCCATGGTGCCGGTGCCGACCACGCCGATCGTGTGCACCGGCCGTCCTGGGACCGCGAAGAAGCCGAGTTGGGGTGGTTCGACCATGTCGACGATCTCGGAGGAGTAAGGGGCGGCGTAGGTGTAGAAGCCGCGCCCGGTCTTGCGGCCGAGCATGCCGGCGGTCACTAGCTGCTTGAGCAGCGGGGCCGGTGCGTGCAGGTGGTCGCGGGAGGTGTGATGGATCGAGTCGAGAATCTCGTACGCGGAGTCGAGACCGATCAGATCGAGCAGTGCCAATGGGCCCATCGGGTGACCGCAGCCGAACCGCATGGCGGCGTCGATGTCCTCACGGGTGGCGTAGCACGCCTCCAGCATCCGGACAGCGCTGTTAAGGTACCCGAACAGCAGGGCGGTCACGATGAAGCCCGCCCGGTCCCCGGCGACCACCGCGGTCTTTCCGACCTTCGCGACGAGCGTCCCGACATCCTCCAGTACAGACGGGTCGGTGACCACAGTATGGATGATCTCGACCAGGCCCATGACCGGTGCGGGGTTGGACCAGTGGGTCCTGACAACCCGGGAGGGGCGTGAGGTAGCGACGGCCAACGTGATGATTGGCAGGGAGCTGGTGTTCGTCGTAAAGATCGTCTCTGGCGGGCACAGCCTGTCCAGCTCGGCGAAGAGCCCGAGCTTCTTCTCGATCCGCTCGGGAATCGCCTCGATGACCAGCTGGCAGTCGGCCACAGCCTCGATCCCGGTTCCGGCCTGGATACGGGCGAGCAGGGCGTCCCGCTCGACCTTGGTCAACTTGCCGCGGCTCATCGCCCGGTCGGTGGAGTGCCGGATCCGATCGAGCCCGCGGGCCAGCGTCTCGTCGTTGAGCTCGACGCCGACCACCTCGATGCCGGCGCGCGCCACTACCTCGGCGATGCCGGCGCCCATTGTGCCGAGCCCGACAACTCCGACCTTCGTGCCGTTGAGCTGGATATCCATCAGGTCACCGGTGGACGATCCGGTGCGCTCGCCCCGGCTTCTTCACTATTATCCCCACCAGTTGCGCCCTGTCTGGGGAGATGCCCCAATGCTCCGGACGGAAGTCGTCGACAATCCGTGTGGTCATCAGGTCGAACACCTCCGCGTTGAGGCGCACCAGGCTGCGGTGGACATCCCCGGTGCGGCTGACCAGGCCGGCCTGCTCGAGCACCTTGATGTGCTCGCAGACCGTCTGCACGTCGGCCTTGCACCACTCGGCGAGCTCGCCGACCGTGGCGTTGCCGTCGGTCAGCCGCTCGATCAGGTCACACCAGGGCGGATTCGCAAGAGCCTCGAAGATCTGAAACATGATCCCGACCTTCCTCTGCAAGCACGACACGTCATCTGATTCATTTACGATAGCCCACCGAGTGGCCCATGTCGTCAACTGTACGGATGAATATGGGCGTCCTCGGGGCGACGCGTGAGTCCTACGCTCATCTAGCGGGAGTTTCCTAGA
>NZ_CDWWXB010000054.1:0-4243 GCF_977971855.1 Frankia sp. CoWAU3
CCCGGAGCGGCCACGCAAGACACGCTCTAAGGCGCCAGGAGCGCGTCCAGTGGTGAGGCGGGCCCGACGGGGCCCGCCGCTGACCGGCGGAAGCCCGTCGGGACGGTCGGTCAGGAGTTGGCCACGGTGGTCAGGAGTTGGCCACCGGAAGGTAGATCCGATTGCCGGCGGCGTTGAACTCGGCGGCCTTCTCGCGCAGGCCGGCGGTGACCGCCTCGTCGCCGGCCGGGTCCGCGCCATGCCCGGCCGGGTCCAGCCCGTCCCCGCCCGCGTGTGCCCGCACCTGGTGGGAAATCTTCATCGAGCAGAAGTGCGGGCCGCACATCGAACAGAAGTGCGCCGACTTCGCGGCCGGGGCCGGCAGCGTCTCGTCGTGGAACGCGCGTGCGGTGTCGGGGTCGAGCGCGAGGTGGAACTGGTCGGCCCAGCGGAATTCGAACCGGGCGTCCGACAGGGCGTCATCCCAGGCCTGCGCGCCGGGATGACCCTTAGCGAGGTCGGCGGCGTGCGCGGCGATCTTGTAGGCGATAACGCCGGCCTTGACGTCGTCCCGGTCGGGCAGGCCGAGATGCTCCTTCGGGGTGACGTAACAGAGCATGGCGGTACCGGCCCATCCGATCATCGCCGCCCCGATCGCGGAGGTGATGTGGTCGTAGCCGGGGGCGATGTCGGTGGTCAGCGGCCCGAGGGTGTAGAACGGCGCGTCGTGGCACAGCTCCCGCTGCAGCTGCACGTTCTCCTCGATCTTGTTCATGGGCACGTGCCCGGGTCCCTCGATCATCACCTGGACGTCGTGCTCCCACGCCACCTGCGTCAACTCGCCCAGGGTGGCGAGCTCGGCGAGCTGTGCCTCATCGTTCGCGTCCGCGATGGACCCGGGCCGCAGGCCGTCGCCCAGAGAGAACGTGACGTCGTACGCGGCGAAGATCTCGCACAGCTCGGCGAAGTGGGTGTAGAGGAAGTTCTCCTCGTGATGGGCCAGGCACCAGGAGGCCAGGATCGAGCCGCCGCGCGAGACGATCCCGGTCCTGCGCCGCGCGGTCAGCGGCACGTAGCGCAGCAGCACCCCCGCGTGGACCGTCATGTAGTCCACACCCTGCTCGCACTGCTCGATCACGGTGTCCCGGTAGACCTCCCAGGACAGCTTCTCCGGCCGGCCACCGACCTTCTCCAACGCCTGGTAGATCGGCACGGTCCCGACCGGCACCGGCGCGTTACGGATGATCCACTCACGGGTCAGGGCGATGTCCGACCCGGTCGAGAGGTCCATCACGGTGTCCGCGCCCCAGCGGGTCGCCCACACCATCTTCTCGACCTCCTCCTCGATCGAGGAGGTAACGGCCGAGTTGCCGAGGTTCGCATTGATCTTCACGAGAAACGCACGGCCGATCGCCATCGGCTCGGACTCGGGATGGTTCACGTTCGCCGGCAGCACGGCCCGCCCCGCGGCGATCTCCGCCCGCACCGTCTCGACGGGAAGACCCTCCCGCAGGGCGACGAACTCCATCTCCCGAGTGATCTGACCGCGGCGGGCGTAGCCCAGCTGGGTTATGGAAGGCCGTCCCGGCACCGCCCGACGGGGCACTCGCACCCGCCCGTCGAGATCCGTCCCGCCGAGACCGGGCGTCCCAGGACCCGATGCCCCGGTCCCGGGAACGGTCCGCCGCTCATCCAGCGCGGTGTCGCCACGCTGGGCGATCCAGCTGTCCCGCGTCGCCGGCAGACCCCGGCGCACATCGATCGTCACCCCCGGATCGGTATATGGACCGGAGGTGTCGTACACCACGACGGTGTCACCCGTGGTCAGCACGATCTCCCGCATCGGCACCCGCAGATCGGGATCCGCTCCGACCAGCCAGGTCTTGCGGCTGCCCGTCAGCGGACCCGTCGAGACCGCCGTCATCCCTGCGGCCGAGACGGACGAGGAGGAGGACGAGGACGAGGACGGGGAGGATGCGGCGGACGACAAGGATGAGGTGGACGGGGACGAGGTGACGGCCTTCGAGGTGGACGAGGACGAACGGTCGGTACGCGACACCATGTAAGACTCCCTACGCCGGCATTACCCGGACAGGTTCCTGCGGTCGGCGGCCCCAGCCGCCCTCTCAGCCCCTTGGCGGAGCTCCCGCGATCAACTTCGACGCTTGTCGACAGTAAGACACCGCCGGCCCGCTCGCCACCCCTTCCGGTTCATCCGACGCATGCCCTACACCATCAGGCGACGTGAAGAGCCCTGTTCCGCCGGACCCCGGTTTCTCTGCGTGGCGGGGAACGCCGGACCAGCTCAGCGGTCCGGGGCCGCCGCCGGCCCGGAACTCCCGCCCAGGTAGGCCGTCTCGATGAGCTCGGGATGCGCGATGAGATCCGCCGCGCTCGCCGACAGCGCGATCCGGCCCCGGTCGAGAACGTAGCCACGGTCGGCCACCTGCAACGCGAGCGAGACGAACTGCTCGACCAGCAGCACGCCGGTCGACGTCTCGAGGGCGATCGTGCGCAGCAGGGCGAGCAGCTGCGGCGCAATCCCGGGTGCCAGGCCGAACGACAGCTCGTCCACCAGCAGCAGACGCGGTCTGCGCACCAGAGCGACGGCCAACGCGAGCCGTTGCCGCTCGCCCCCGGACAGTTCTCCGGCCGACCGGTCGAGCAGGCCGCGCAGCACCGGGAACCAGTCCAACACCCGCCCGATCTCGCCGGATGAGCGCCGGCCGGCCGCCAGGCGCAGGTTCTCGCGGACGGTCAACCGCCCGAGTGATCCTCGTCCCTGCGGTACGACCGCCATCCCCCGGCGGGCGAGTGTGCTCGGCGCGGCCCGGCGCGACCGGTCATCGAGGACCTTGACCCGTCCCCTCGACGGCGTCAGCAGCCCCGCCGCCGTGCGGATCAGCGTCGTCTTGCCCGCGCCGTTCGCTCCGAGCAGCGCCACGATCTCCCCGGCACCGACGGTGAGCGACACGTCCCGGAGCACCGGAACTCCGTCGTATCCGCTCGTGACCCGGTCGAGTACGAGCAGATCGCCCCCGCCTCGGCCGGGGGCCGGCGCCGGGGTGGAGGCGGGCACGGACCCGAGAGCAGGCACGGACCCGAGAGCAGGCACGGAGTCGAGAGCAGGCACGGAGTCGGACCCAGAGGCCGAGCCGGGCCCGGGTCCCGGGGCGGTCCCGGCGCGGTCGCCGCCGTCGGGCTCACCACCGCCCAGATAGGCAGCGCGGACCGCCGGATCGGCGCGCACCTCGGCGGATCGACCGCGCGCGACGACGCGGCCCCCGTCCAGGACGAGGACGTGGTCGCATACGTCGAAGACGAGCTTCACGTCGTGGTCGACGAGCAGCACGGCGATGCCGTCGGCGGCGATGCGGCGCAGCCGGTCGGCGAGCGTCCGGCGGGCGGCCGGGTCGAGACCTGCGGCCGGTTCGTCCAGCAGCAGGACCTTCGGCCTGGCGACGAGGGCGCGGCCGAGAGCCACCGAGGACCGCTCGTCGTGGGAGAGCGTCGACGGCAGGCGATCGGCGATCGTGGCAAGCCCGAGCGACCGGGCCGGATCTGGCCCGGTCGCGGGTCCGGGTGCTCGGGGCGTGACGACGGCCAGGTTCTCCCCGACCTCCAGACTGTCGAAGAGTTCCAGCGCCTGGAAGGTGCGGGCGAGCCCCAACCGCAGCCGCTCATGCGCCGGCAGTCCGACGAGCACGGCACCGTCCAGCGTGACGGTACCCGCGCTGATCGACGCAAACCCGGTGAGGGCGTCGATCAACGTCGTCTTTCCGGCTCCGTTGGGTCCGATGAGCCCGGTGATGGTGCCGGCCGACAGAGTGAAGGAGACATCCTCGAGGATGCGCGTGCGGCCCTGGTCGGCGGCGAGCATGTCGACCGCCAGCAACGCCGTCACGGGGCTCCGCCCGGGTTGACCGGATGCGGGGTCAGGCTCGGCCGGCCCTGGTCCGGCGGCTGCGGGTGTCGCACGTGATCTCCTCGACGCGTTCGCTGCCCAGTACCGGTCCGATGCGTGCCACCCGACCGATCCGCGCGGCCCTGATGATCGGCGCGAGCCGTCCGATGCGGTCGGTACGCGAGCCCGGCCGGACGTAGCACCGCCAGCACCACGACGGCGATCCCGCACAGCACGGACTGGTACTTGCCGAGCCCGGCAACCTGGTCCAGCACGATGAACACGATTCCGCCCGGCGCCAGCAGACCTCCCAGCAACGCTCCGCCGACGCTCGTCACCCCGCCGGCGGCCGCGATCGCC
>NZ_CDWWXB010000054.1:4658-13355 GCF_977971855.1 Frankia sp. CoWAU3
CCCGTGGCGAGCAGGGGTGCGATCGGGAACGGCACGCCCAGCTCACCCTGGAGTCTGGCCAACAGGAAGCCGGCGACACCGGCGAGGGTCATCTGTGCCAACGAAAGCTGTCCGACGTACCCGGTCAACACGACGAACGACAGACACACCACGGCGCCGGCAAGGCTGCGTTCGAGGCCGAGCCGGTAGGGGCCGGCCAGCACGAGGATCGCGACCACCCCGAACGGCACACCGACCGCGAGGTGGCGCAGGGGAGACTCCGGCGGGTCGATCACCGGCATCGGAGCCGACACGGCGACGCCCGCGGCGCGACCGGGAATCAGATCCCCGCGCCGGCCTGCCACCGCGATGACCAGAAGCATCGGAAGCAGCGCGCGCAGTCCCGGCTGGTTCAACCAGGAGACGTCCTGTTGCAACGGGATCAGGACGGCCTGGGTCATGCCGAGGCCGAGAGCTCCGACGACGGTCAGACCGAACGAGGACAGGCCACCGAGCAGAGCGGAGGCGAGCGCGGGAACGACGAACAGCGAGTAGCTCGTCGGATTCAGCGCACTGATCGGCGCCACAAGGATCCCGGCGAGGGCGGCGAGCACGGCCGCCATGACCCAGTTGACGGCGGCGATCCAGCCGGGCCGCCGGCCGAGAAGCGCGGTGGTCTGCTCATCCTCGGCGACGGCGCGGGTAGCCAGGCCGAACAACGTCCAGCGCGACATCGCCCACAGACCGGCGGCGACCGCGATGACCGACGCGGCGAGCAGCAGCCGGTCACTCGCCACGGTCACGCCCAGCAGGGACAGCGGTGACTGCGGCAGCACCGGACTGAGGAACCTGTTGTCAGATCCGAACTGGAGCACGGCGACGGCCTGCAGCGCGATCGTGAGGCCGACCGCCGCCACGACCGTCATCAGCGGCTGGGCACGCCGCAAGGGCCGAAAAACCACCAGATAGGATGCCAGTGCTAGAATTGCCGCCATTGCGAGGGATACTGACAGGGCTAGCCCGAAGGTGGGCGTGTCGGTGAGATGAATTCTTGGCGGCATCCCGACGAAGGGCAGTACGAGGTCCCCGACCTCCCGTAGTTCTGCGTACTGGTAGGTGGCGTACATAGCGAACGCCCCATGGGCGATGTTCACCACGCCGGACGCGCGGTAGGTGAGCACGAGCCCTAGCCCGAGCGCCGCGTACACGGCCCCCGGGCCAAGGCCGAGCAGCAATGCTGCTATATACGTTGTCACCGGCCCCCCGTAGACGCATCTATTGCAGATAGAGAGATCCGAACTGCGATGAAGACCGGACGCATGGTCACACAACAGTCCCCGTCCGGCCGGTCGACGGTCAAGCCCCCAGAACTGGACGACAGAAGTGTAGCTTCACGAGCCGTGAGACAAGCCTCCCGCATCCTCCTCGCGTTCTCCGTAGCCTTGTCCGTCGTTGTCGCCGGGTGCACGAGTCAGCGCGGTGGCTCGTCCGGCGCAGCTGCCGGTGGCAGCGCGGCGGCGAGCCGCCTGACCGGGCCTGCGGTCACTGTCGGCTTCGTAACGGTTGAGAACAGCACTGTCGGGTCATACCCGGAGACCCGGAAGGCCGCTCAGGCCGCCGTGGACTACGCCAACACCTCTCTGGGCGGGCTCGACGGTCGACCGCTCCGGCTGATCAGTTGCGCAACCGACGGCTCGCCGGAGTCCTCCCAGAACTGCGCCAACCGGCTTGTCGCCACGAAACCACTCGCGGTGGTCGGCGGGATCGATTTCGGCGCGGAGGCGGCGATGCCGATATACGAGGCCGCCCACATCCCGTACGTCACCGGCTCTCCTCAACTGAGCGGAGAACTCGGCTCACACAACGCCTTCGCGTTTTCCGGCGGTTCGCTCAGCGAGCTGCTCGGCCTCACCGACTATCTGACGAACATCCGGCATGTGCGCAGCGTGCATGCCCTGTACCTCGACCTGCCCGGCCTGCTGTCCGCCGCTATCCAGGGATCGCAGAACGTCCTGCACCATAAAGGTGTGTCCGACGTCAAACTGGTGCCGGAGAAATCCGACGCGGCAGACTTCGCACCGGCCCTGACCCAGGTCGCTGCGGGCAAGCCGGACGCGATCATCGTGGTGTTCCAGGCTGCGACGTGCACCCGGATCGTCCAGGCCGCGGCGGCGCTGAACATCCGCAGCGACATCTACTTCATCGGTCCCTGCACCACCCCCGCGGTGCCGCGCGCGGCCAGCGGCCGGACCGACAACCTCTACTTCGCATCCAGCTACCTACCGGTCGGGACGAGCGATGGTGACGCCGACACGGCGGCGTTCCGTAAGGCGATCCCAGAGGCCGATCGTTCCTCGTCATCGCAGGGATCCTTCTCCGCCGTCCTCAACATCCGGTCGCTGCTGGCCGGTACCGCCCAGCCGACCTCGGCCGCCCTGCTCACGGCGCTTCGCGCCTCCCACGACCGCCCGAACGTCATGGCCCATCCGTTCACCTGCGACGGCAAGCAGATCGACATCTTCCCGGCGATCTGCAACACGGCGGTGCGGCTGCTGGCGTGGAAGAACAACACGTTCACCGATGTCACCGGCAACTGGCTCGACGGACGCCAGCTCATCAAACTGATCAACTGACCACGTTCGCCTAACGAGCCGTCCGGCTCGTGCTCATCCCCGTTGTCACACGCACGGGCCGGTGGCGCAACCACTCACGCAGATCTCGACGGTCAGATCTCGACGACGGCCTGGGCGAACTGGGACTGGTACAGCCGGGAGTATGGGCCATCGGCGGCCAGGAGCTCGGTGTGGGTGCCCTGTTCGACGATGGCTCCGTTCTCCATCACGAGAATGGTGTCCGCGTCCCGGATGGTCGACAGCCGATGCGCGATGACGAACGCGGTCCGCCCCGCCCGCAGGGTCGACATCGCCCGTTGGATGAGGACCTCGGTACGGGTGTCCACCGAGCTCGTCGCCTCGTCGAGAACCAGGATCAGAGGTTCCACGAGGAAGGCGCGAGCGATGGTGATCAGCTGCTTCTCCCCGCCGCTCACGCCGACCCCCTCGTCGTCGAGCACGGTGTCGTAACCCGCGGGAAGAGTGCGGACGAACCGGTCGACGTGCGCGGCGCGGGCCGCCGCCACGATCTGCTCGTGGGTGGCGCCCTCCGCACCGTAGGCGATGTTCTCCGCGATCGTTCCGCCGAACAGCCAGGTGTCCTGCAGGACCATGCCGATGCTGGCCCGCAGTTCATCCCGCGACATCGCCGCGACATCGACCCCGTCCAAGGTGATCCGTCCGCCGGTGACCTCGTAGAAGCGCATCAGCAGGTTGATCAGAGTGGTCTTGCCGGCGCCGGTCGGCCCGACGATCGCGACGGTGTGACCAGGTTCCGCGACAAGTGACAGGTCCTCGATCAACGGCTGGTTCGGTTCGTAGCGGAAGGAGACGTGTTCGAAGGCCACCCGGCCACGAAGCCGCTCCGGATGCGCCGGAACCGCCCGGTCGGGTTCCTGTTCGACGGTGTCGAGCAGGTCGAACACCCGCTCCGCGGAGGCCACCCCGGACTGCACCAGGTTCGCCATGCTGGCAACCTGGGACAACGGCTGGCTGAACTGCCGAGAGTATTGGATGAACGCCTGGACGTCACCGATCGACAGCGAGCCGGACGCGACCCGCAGGCCGCCGATCACCGCTACCAGCACGTAGTTCAGGTTTCCGATGAACAACATCGAGGGCTGCATGAGACCGGAGATGAACTGCGCACGCCAACTGGCGGCGTAGAGCCGCTCGTTCTGCTCACGAAAGATCTCCGCGGATTCCTCCTGCCGGCCGAACGCCCGCACGAGCGTGTGCCCGGTGTACATCTCCTCGATATGGGCGTTGAGACCACCGGTGATCCGCCACTGGGCGACAAACTGGGGCTGAGCCAGCTTGCCGACCCGGGTCGCCATCATGATCGACACTGGCACCGTGACCAGCGCGATCAGGGCGAGGATCCAGGAGATCCAGAGCATCATCGACAGCACGCCCACGATCGTCAGCGTCGACGCGACAATCTGCGACATGCTCTGCTGCAGGCTCTGCCCGAAGTTGTCGATGTCGTTGGTGACCCGGCTGAGCACCTCGCCTCGCGGCTGACCGTCGAAGTAACGGACGGGCAACCGCGAGATCTTCGCCTGGACGTCGCGGCGCAGATCACTGATCACTCTCTGCAGGGCCAGGTTCGCCAGCCGGGCCTGGAGCACACCGCACAATCCGGACACCGCGTAGACGACCACGACCCCCAGCAGCACGGCACCGATGGCATCGAAGTCCATACCATGACCGGGGGTCACGTCGAGCGAGGCGAGCAGGTCCGCCTGAGTACCGTGGCCGGTGGCACGCAGCTGCGCGACCGCCTGTTCCTTCGTGCTGCCGGCTGGCAGCCGCCGACTGAAGATCCCCGCGAACACCAGGTCGGTGGCGTGACCGAGCAAGCGAGGACCGATCACGCTCAGGCCGACACTCAACGTCGCCAGGACCACGACGGCGATCAGCAGGTGACGCTGCGGTTGCAGCAGTCCGAGCAGCCGGCGGCTCGACGCGGCGAAGTCCATCGACTTCTCCGTCGCGCCCGGGCCCACGAAGAACCGAGCGGGCCCGGCCGTCGGGGCCGGGCCGCGGCGCGGTGCCGGTACCGGGCTGCTCATGCCGCCTCCTCCTCGGTGAGCTGGGAGAGCACAATCTCGCGGTACGTGGTGTTGTCGGCCATCAGCTGCTGGTGGGTGCCGACGCCGGCCACCTCACCGTGGTCCAGCACGATGATCTGATCCGCATCCCGGATGGTGGCGACCCGCTGAGCGACGATCACCACGGTCGCGGCGGAGGTCTCGTGGGCGAGCGCCCTGCGCAGGCGGGCGTCGGTGGCGTAGTCGAGGGCCGAGAAGGAGTCGTCGAACAGGTAGATCTCCGGGCCGTGAACGAGCACGCGGGCGATGGAGAGCCGTTGGCGCTGGCCGCCGGAGACGTTCGTGCCACCCTGGGCGATCGCGGTGTCGAGACCGTCCGGCATGGCTTCGACGAAGTCCTTCGCCTGCGCGATCTCCAGCGCGCGCCACAGTTCGTCGTCGGTGGCGTCCGGATTTCCGTAACGCAGATTGGTCGCGACGGTGCCGGAGAACAGATACGGCTTCTGTGGAACCAGGCCGACGGTCCGGGCGAGCAGCGCCGGGTCGAGATCGCGGACGTCGACACCGTCGACGAGGACGGCGCCCTCGGTGGCGTCGGCCAACCGCGGGACCAGACCGAGCAGCGTTGTCTTGCCGCTACCGGTGCTGCCGATGATGGCTGTGGTCTGACCCGGCCGGGCGCGCAGGCTGATTGCGCGCAGGACCGGCGCCTCCGCGCCCGGGTAGTGGAACCCGACGCCCCGCAGTTCCAGGTCACCGTGGCGGCGCAGCTCCCGCACCGGGTTCTGCGGTGGCAGGACCGTGGAGTCGGTCTCGAGCACCTCCTGGATGCGCTCCGCGCACACCTCGGCGCGGGGAATCATCATGAACATGAAGGTGGCCATCATCACCGACATCAGGATCTGCATCAGGTAGCTGAGGAAGGCCGTCAGCGCGCCGATCTGCATCTGGCCGGCGTCGATACGGTGGGCGCCGAACCACAGCACGGCCACGCTCGAGAAGTTGACCACGGTGAGCACGAGCGGGAACATCAACGCCATGAGTCGGCCGAACCGCAACGAGATGTCGGTCAGTTCGGCGTCAGCCACCGCGAATCGGCGCCGCTCATAGTCGTCCTGGACAAAAGCGCGGATCACCCGGAGTCCGGTGATCTGCTCCCGCAGGATCCGGTTGACGGCGTCCAAGCGCTCCTGCATCGCCCGGCCCAGCGGCCGCATCCGTCGCACGATCAAGCTGATGATCACTGCGAGGACCGGAGTGATCGCGACGAGCAGGAGCGAGAGCCCGGCATCCTGATTGACCGCCAGGATGATGCCGCCCAGGCACATGATCGGCGCGGAGACCATGAGCGTGAAGCTCATTAACATCAGCATCTGCACCTGCTGCACGTCGTTCGTGGCCCGGGTGATCAGAGAGGGCGCGCCGAAGCGGCCGACCTCCCGGGCCGAGAACGACTGGACCCGGTCGAACACCGACGCCCGGATGTCCCGACCGAGCGCCATCGCCGTCCGGGCTCCGAAGAAGACGGCGGCGCCGGCACAGACGATCTGCACGACGCTGACACCGAGCATGAGTCCACCGATACGCATGATGTAGCCGGTGTCGCCGATGACCACTCCACGATCAATGATGTCGGCGTTGAGGGTGGGGAGGTAGAGCATGGCGATCGTCGCCACCAGCTGCAGAAGGACCAGTATCGAGATCGGCCGGCCGTAGGGGCCGAGGTGAGCCCGCAGAAGTCGGATCAGCATACGGTGCCTCTCGGTGGCGGCTGGTGGTCGAACCGGTAGGTCGCGACGACGGTGGGTAACCACACTGCAGACGTGTTGCGACCCTACGACGTCAACCCAACATCAGGTCAAGGCATTTTCAGTGCCGCGCACTGGAGAGTCGAGGGTCAGTGCCGCGCACTGGAGACATGGCGGCTACCTCATGTCGGATACCTGCCGGGGATGTCGGCGAGCGGTGCGGGTCCGCCGAAGAGGCTGCCCTGGCCAAGGCCGCAGCCGCTGTGCGCGAGGGTGGCGGCCTGCTTCGCGTCAGCGATGCCGGTGCCCAGCAGTGAAATGCCCAGTCCGCGGATGGTGGCGAGGAACGCCGTGCGCAGCGTGCCGTCGTTTTCTTCTTCCCCGGGGGTGCGGCCGTCGGTCAGCGATTCGGTCAGGTGCCGGGTGGCGGCGGCGTCGAGCACGATGATCTGGACGGGGAGCGGCAGAAGGGGATCGAACAAGAGGTCCTCGGCGTCGGGATAGGTGATCGCGAGCCTGATACCTCGTGCGGCCAGTCCGCGCAGCGCCCGCAGGGCAGCCTGATCGGTGTGGTGCGTCGCGCCGGCGACGCGGAGCACGAGAGCATCGGGTGGCAGGTGGTGGACGGTCAGAGCATTGACCACCTCGGTCGTGAACCGGGCGTCAGCGGCATCGAGGATCGAGACGGGGATGTGGAGGGCCACCTCCGGATGGCCCGTGCTTCGGTATCGGCCGAGGTCACGGCAGGCCCGGTCGAGCAGGATGTGCTCCAGTGCGGGGGCCAGCCCGGTCTGCTGGGCGGTGAGGGTGAGACGGTGGTGGGGAACGGATCGGGAGGACGGGTCGTCCCACCGAAGCGCCGCCTCGACACCGACGGTCCGACCGGTGTGGAGCTCGATGATCGGCTGATAGCTGACGTTGAGGGTACCGCCGCCATCCTCGCCGCGTACGGCGTGGGTGAGGCTGGTGCGCAGGGCATCCTCGGCGCTGGCGGGGCACAGCTCCGGCCGGTACACCACCAGGGTGCCCTTACCCCGCCGTTTTGCGGCGTACATGGCGGAGTCCGCCTGTTTCAGCACGCTTTCCGCGGTGGCCTGGGTGCCGGGGTCGACAACGACCAGCCCAATGCTGGCCTGGGTTGTATGAACCGTTCCGGCGAGTACCAAGGGTACGCGGAGTGTTTCCAGGATCCGCCGCCCGATGGACTCGGGGTCGACGCAGCCGCCTTCCAGCAGGACCGCGAACTCGTCGCCGCTGATGCGGGCAACCGTGTCGGTGCTACGGGCGCAACTCGTCAGCCGACCCGCGGTTACGCGAAGCAGGTCGTCGCCGGCCGCGTGCCCGAATCTGTCGTTGACGCTCTTGAAGTCGTCGAGGTCGCAGAACAGTAGTGCAAGCTGCGTGTTGTCCTGCGTATTGTCGTGGAGGCGCCGGGCAAGTCCGCGTTGCAGTCGGGCCGTCAACAGCGTGCGGTTCGCCAGGTCGGTCAGCGGATCGTGCAGGGCCTGGTGGTGCAGCTGTCGTTCGCGGGTGTAGCGGTGGGCGTTGTCCAGGCACAGCGCCGCGCGGGCGGCCAACTCCTCGGCCAGGGCCAGGTCGTCGTCCTCGTAGGGCTCTGGTTGCCGGGAGCGGCAGAAACTGGCCACCCCGAACATCACGTCGCGGGCGCACAGGGGGACGGTGATGAGCGAGTGGATCCCCTGCGCGAGGAGTTGCTCGACGCGTTCGGGGTCCTGGGCCTGCCAGCCGGGAGCGGCGTGCAGGTCGGCCTCGAGCACCGCTCGCCCGCTGGCCAGGCACCGAGCCTGCGGCGTGGAGGGCAGGAAGCTGATCTGGTGACCGGCCGGGTAGAGAGCGAGGCCTTCCTGGATGCCGTGCAGGGCGGCGCGGCGCAGCAGTGCGGTCGGACGCAGCGAGTCCTCGCCCCGCAGAACAGACTCCGACAGGTCCACCGTGACGACGTCGGCGAGTTCGGGCACGGCTGCCTGGGCCAGTTCCTCGGCGGTCCGAGTCACGTCGAGGGTGGTCCCGATGTGCATACTGGCCTCGTACAGCAGGGTGAGGCGTCGCCGTGCCGCCACCGCGAGACGGCCGATTCCCTGTTCCCCGATCGCCAGCAGTGACGCGCCGATGGCGGGCTGCCGGCTGGCCGGGTACGCGCTGGCCACGGGTGTGCTGGCCGGGCGGGTGGCGTCGGGTACACCCGCCGGCAGTCGCGGCGTCGGCCTGGGCGCGCTGAGCGCGGCATACGGCAGGAAAAGCCCCGACGCCGACGGGGCACCGGCGTCGGCCCCCCGCGGCTGG
>NZ_CDWWXB010000054.1:13658-18151 GCF_977971855.1 Frankia sp. CoWAU3
ATCAAGCGGAAACTGTGCGCCGCCAGCCGGTATCCGCATCCGGTGTTTGGCCTGCCGGTACGCCAGGAGCAAGGCGCGTTCCCGCTCGCTCGCCTGTTCCAGCAGGCGATGTTCGATAGCGCGGCCAGCCTCCCCCACTATGGCTTCCGCCGACGGATTCGCCTCGGCGAGCCTGCAAATGAGGCTGAACACGCCTTCGATACGCCCGCTGAGGGGGTCGCGGACGGGAGCGGATATGCACGCGTCCGGTTGGTAGAGGTCAGCAAAGTGCTCGGCACCCGAGACGCGGGCGGGGCGCCTTTCCACGAGGGCGAGGGCTACGGCGCTGGTGCCGACCAGGTGCTCGGCGACGCAGAACCCAGGGTGTAGGCCGAAGGATGCCTCACCGACCCGGTGCGCCAGTATTCTTGCCTGGTCGTCGGTGAGACACACGCACACCCAGGTCCCGGCGATCATGGATGCCAGTCGGTCGAGTACCGGGTCGGCCGCGCGGACCAGGCGCGTGTCCAGATCAAGATCCGGATCATAGACGGGGGAGCACCGGTCCGGGCTCACGTTCAGTACCTGGCTGCGCCACCACGAACCCAAAATCGCGTTTTGTGGTCCTTCCGCTACCAGGTCCCCCGTCAGGAATCGTTCCCGCAGGTGAGCGCTGTTACGCTGCGCAAGGTCATCCCAGATGTCCACGATGATTTCACCTCCCTCCTCGGGAGCCCAGGGTTTCCGCGTCACCCTCCTGGCCTGCGCGCACATTCCACACCATCAAATCTACTACACCATTGTGGGCCTGCTGTCGCCTACGGAATGCTCCGATCTGCGAGCGACGCCCGAGATGAGACCGGTATAAGCACGTATGCGATGCTGGCGACGCTACCGGTGGAGCGGGACGGCATAGTCGATCATGCCGTTGTGATCATGCGGCCGGCATTCTGTTCGCGCGGCGGCGCAGCACGGTCCGAGCACGTTCGACCTGCCGCAGCGGCTCAGAATGCCGCGCGGGCTCCGACCACGGGGGCGTCGACGTCCACGATCTCCTTACCCAGCGGCAGCAGCGAGACCGGGATCAGTTTGAAGTTCGCCAACCCGAGCGGGATACCGATGATGGTGAGGCAGAGTGCCAGGCCGGTGGTGAGATGTCCCAGTGCCAACCACCAACCGGCCAGCAGGATCCACAGCACGTTTCCGACCAGGGACGCCCCGCCAGCGCCGGGTCGGTCGACAATGCGCCGTCCAAACGGCCACAGGGTGAAGTTCGCCATCCGCAGGGCGGCGATCCCGAAGGGAATCGTGACGATGAGAATGAAGCACACAAGCGCTGCGAGGGCGTAGCCGACGGCGAGCCAGAAACCACCGAATACCAACCAGATGACGTTGAGCACGAGGCGCATGAGCTGACCCGCTCCCTCCCGGTCCGACACCGGGATCGTGGTGAACGCCGATGGCAAGCCTGCCGGGAACATCGGCGCCACTGTCGATCGGCCGCCACTCGTCGATCGGCACCGACTTTATCGTACCAATCCAGCCCAGGTCGTCCGAACACGGCCGTCCGGACACGGTCATCGGAACTCGCGATGACACACCGTCAGGTACACCACGATGATCTGCCCCGGGGACGCCATCGCAAACGGAGTGGATGCCACGCGGCCCGGCACGTTCCGGCCCTGCTCGCTACTGTCATGACAGCAGTCCATGCCGACCGGTCGCGACCGGCCCGTCGCGGCCGCACGAACGCAGGTGACGTACGCCGCCGCCTGGCGCAGGCAGCTTCCCGGCCACGGTCGTCGGTATCCAGGAGGTGATCCGGTTCGGGTAGCCCAACCGGCTCCCGCCTGCCGTGGACACGAGGTGTCGCCCCGGTTACCTCTCTCGAGAGCGGAAGTGATGCGCGGATGACCGATATGCAGGCATTCGACCACGTAATCGATCTTGTCGGAAACACGCCGCTGGTCCGGATCACACCGACGATCGAGACGACGCCGACGCCGGTGCTGGCAAAGCTGGAGTACCTTAATCCCGGTGGATCGGTGAAAGACCGGGTGGCGCTGACCATGGTCGCCGCCGCAGAGGAGGCCGGACTGCTTCCGCCTGGTGGGACCATCATCGAACCTACCAGCGGAAACACCGGTGTCGGCCTGGCCCTGGTGGCGGCCCGGCGGGGCTATCGCTGCGTGTTCACCATGCCCGACAAGATCAGCGAAGGGAAACGAGCCGTCCTGCGCGCCTACGGCGCCGAGGTCGTCATCTGCCCGACAGCAGTGGCACCCGACGACCCCCGCTCCTACTACTCGGTGGCCCGCCGGCTCGTCCGCGAGACTCCCGGTGGTTGGAGCCCGGATCAGTATTCCAACCCGAACAATCCCGCTGCGCACTACGCTACGACCGGGCCGGAGATCTGGCAGGCCACGAACGGTCGCGTCACCCATTTCGTCGCCGGCATCGGGACCGGCGGGACGATCAGTGGAGTCGGCCGTTACCTCAAGGAGGCGTCCGGCGGAACCGTGCAGATCGTGGGCGCGGATCCGGAGGGTTCGGTCTACTCCGGTGGCAGCGGCCGGCCCTACCTCGTCGAAGGCGTCGGGGAGGACATCTGGCCGACGACCTACGACAAGACGGTCGTCGACCGGGTGGAGGCGGTCAGCGACCGCGACTCGTTCCTGATGACGCGCGAGCTGGCCAGGAAATGCGGGCTGCTGGTGGGCGGATCAGGCGGGCTCGCGGTGGTAGTCGCCCTCCGGGTCGCTCGCGAGCTCGGCCCGGACGACGCCGTTGTGGTCCTGCTTCCAGACTCCGGCCGCGGATACCTGTCGAAGATCTTCAACGACGAATGGATGTACGAGTACGGCTTTCTGGAGCCGCCGTCGAACGAGCCGACCGTCTCGGACGTTCTGCGGAACAAGGCCGAACAGACCAGTGGTCCCCCCGATCTGGTGCATGTCCACCCGGCCGAGACAGTCGGTGCCGCCATCTCCTACCTGCGCGAGTACAACGTGTCGCAGATGCCGGTGGTGCGGCACGAACCGCCCCTGCGGGCGGCGGAGGTCGCGGGTTCCGTCATCGAGCGGCATCTGCTCGCGGCGGTCTTCGCCGACCGGTCCGCCATCGACGATCCGGTCGCCGATCATCTGTCGCCGTCGCTTCCAATGGTTGGTACCGGCGAGCCACTGGCCCGGATCGTCGCGGTGCTCGGGGACGAACCCGCGGTGCTGGTACACGACGAGGGTAATCCCGTCGGCATCCTTACCCGTGCCGACCTGCTGAGTTTCCTGGCCGTCCGCTAGATCGGCACCGATCATCGAGGACGCCCTAGCGTGGCGTCATGCATATGGAGCAGCCCGCTGAGGGATTCGAGACCATCGCGATCCATGCCGGCCAGGAGCCCGATCCCGTCACGGGAGCGGTGGTGACGCCGATCCACCAGTCCTCGACGTTCGCCCAGGATGGCGTGGGTGGGCTTCGGAGCGGCTACGAGTACAGTCGTTCGGCGAATCCGACCCGTACCGCGCTGGAGACCTGCCTCGCCGCGCTGGAACGCGGGACGGTCGGCCTCGCTTTCTCCTCCGGCATGGCGGCGACGGACGCCCTGCTGCGAACCGTCTGCCGGCCCGGAGACCACGTCATCATCCCGGCGGACGCCTACGGCGGCACCTACCGGCTCATCGCCCGGGTGCTCGCCGACTGGGGCGTCGACCACACCAGCATCGATCTCACCGACCTCGATGCGGTGCGAGTCGCGATCCGTCCGGGCACCACGCGACTGGTGTGGTGCGAAACCCCGACCAATCCCATGCTGTCCATCGCCGACATCGTCGCTCTCTCGTCGCTGGCGCATGACGCGGGGGCGCTGCTGACGGTCGACAACACGTTCGCTTCGCCCTACCTGCAGCAGCCACTGACCCTGGGGGCGGACGCGGTGGTGCATTCCACGACGAAGTATCTCGGTGGCCACAGCGATGTCGTCGGCGGCGCGCTCGTGGTCGGCGATCCGGACCTGGGCGCCCGGCTACGGTTCCTGCAGAACGCGGCCGGCGCCGTCGCCGGCCCCTTCGACAGCTGGCTGGTACTGCGCGGTGTCAAGACGCTCCCCGTTCGGATGGACCGGCACTGCGACAACGCTCGGCGTATCGCGGCCGAGCTCGCCACGCACCCCGCTGTCGGGACCGTCCGCTACCCGGGTTCGACCGGCCATGCGGGTCACGACATCGCCGCGAAGCAAATGCGCGACTTCGGGGGGATGGTCTCGTTCACCCTTCGGGCCGGCCCCCAGGCGGCCGTGGCGGCATGCGGCCGGACCAGGCTGTTCACTCTCGCCGAGTCGTTGGGTGGGGTGGAATCCCTGATCGAACATCCGGCGAGCATGACCCATGCCTCGGTGGAGGGTTCGCCGCTCGCGGTACCCGCGGACCTCGTTCGGCTCTCGGTCGGGATCGAATCGGTGGACGACCTCGTCGCCGATCTGCACCAGGCGCTGCGCGGGCTTTCCGACGGATCCGCGT
>NZ_CDWWXB010000055.1:0-16370 GCF_977971855.1 Frankia sp. CoWAU3
GCCCCGCCCCGATCCGCCGCATCGCCCCGATCCGCCAGGCCGTCCCGATCCGCCAGGCCGGGCAACGTGACGAGCGGCGTCACCTATGCGGACGACGGCGCTTCCGCGCGTCGCTCCCCCGGCGGCACGGGCGACGGTCCGGCCGCAGCCGGCGTGGCCGGGGCCAGCGCGGCCGGGGCCGGGGCCGGTGGAGCGGGTAGGCCGCTCACCCCCCGTCCGCCCGTGAACCGGCGTCGGGTCCTGAAGAAGATGGGGCTGACGGCGATCGTTCTGGGGCTGGTCGTCTCGTTGTTGTCCCTGCCGTTCGTCGGTGCGGTCGGCCTGTTCGCCAAGGAAAGCGCGGACCACTTCCTCGGGCTGCCCGCCGAGCTCGTCACACCTCCGTTGCCGCAGAGTTCGACGATTCTGGCCGCCGACGGATCCGTGATTGCCGCGTTGCGCGGGGCCGAGAACCGCATCGTCGTGCCCGGCAACGAGATCCCGAAGATCATGCGCGAGGCGATCGTCTCGATCGAGGACGCCCGCTTCTACAAGCACGGCGGCGTCGACCCACAGGGCGTCTTCCGCGCCGCGCTGCGCAACAGCGAGGCCGGCGGAGTCGCTCAGGGCGGTTCGACGCTGACTCAGCAGTACGTCAAGAACGTGCTGCTGCAGAACGCCCGCACCACGCGGGAGCGAGAGGTCGTGGCCGGGGACTCCCTGGACCGCAAGATCCAGGAGCTCCGGTACGCCCTGGACATCGAGAAGCGGTTCTCCAAGGACGAAATCCTGGAGCGCTACCTCAACATCGCGTATTTCGGTGACGGCGCGTACGGGATCGGCACCGCCGCCGAGCACTACTTCGGGGTGCCCATCTCCCAGGCCACCTTCGAACAGGCAGCGCTGCTAGCCGGGCTCGTGCAGAGTCCGTCCCGGTACAACCCCGCAGCTCACCCGGAGGCCGCGCTGGCCCGGCGCAACACCGTGCTGGACAAGATGGCCGGCGAGGGGTACGTCTCCACCACCCAGGCGGAGGCGGCGAAGCAGCTGCCGCTGAACGTCGTGAAAGCCCCGCCGCCAGCCGCGGACTCCTGCGAGACGTCGTCGGCGCCGTTCTTCTGCGACTACGTGCGCTCCCAGCTGCGGGCGAGCCCGGCGCTCGGTTCCACCCTGGAGAAACGCAACCGACGCATCTACGAGGGCGGCCTGGTCATCAGGACCACTCTCGACCCACTAGTGCAGCAGGCGGCGCAGGACGCCGTCAACTCGACCATATCGCCGAGCAACCGGGTGTCGGCGACCGAGGTCGTCATCCAGCCCGGTACCGGCAACATCCTCGCCATGGCAGTGAACCGGGTGTACGGCTCGAACACAGCCGCCAACCAGACGGTGGTGCCGCTACCGACCAACGCCACCTTCCAGCCCGGGTCGACGTTCAAGACCTTCGTGCTCGCCGCCGCGCTCGAACAGGGCTACGGCACCTCGACGGCCTTCTACTCCCCGGCCTGCTACGAGAGCAAGAAGTTCCCGTTGGACCGCGGTGAGGACGACTGCCCCAGGGGTTTCTCGAACTCCGATCCCGCCGAGGCCGGCATCTACGACATCCCCAAGGGCACCTGGGACTCAGTGAACACCTTCTACGTGCAGCTCGCGGAGAAGACCGGCATCCCGGCGGTCCTGGAGATGGCCAAACGCCTAGGCGTCACACCGCCGAAGGCGGACAAGATCGGCTCCACCGACGGGGCCACCGCCATCGGTGGCGGCCAGTACATGTACGTTTCCCCGTTGCAGATGGCCGACGCCTACGCGACGATCGCCGGCGGCGGGGTGCGCTGCACGCCCCGCTTCGCCACCGGGGCCGTCGACTCCAGCCACGACCCGATCGACATCGCCCAGCCGCCGCAGTGCGAACAGGTACTCGCCAAGGGTGTCGCCGACACCGTGACCAGCGTGCTCGCCGGCGTCCCGCTCCACGGGACCGGGACCAAGGCGGCCATCGACCGCCCCTCGGCGGGCAAGACCGGCACCACCGACGAGTTCTCTGCCGCCTGGTATGTCGGCTTTACCCCGCAGATCACCGCAGCGGTAGCCGTCGGCGATCCCGTGGGTGCGGAGAGCCACCCGCTGCGGGGCGTCGTCGCCGACGGCCGGACCTGGCCCCGTGTCTTCGGCGGCGACCTGCCCGCGATCATCTGGAGCAAGTCGATGCGGGCCGCCCTGGCCAACCAGCCGGTAGTCCCGTTGCCCGGCGCCGCTCCAACCGTCGCGCGCGGCACCAAGGGCAGCCTGCAGAACACCCCGCCAGCGCCAGCGCCGGCACCCGGTCAGGGCCTCGGCGACCTGTTGCAGAACCTGGGTCAGCAGATCTTCCCTGGCACGGACCAGAGCGGGCAGAACCAGGGACAGCCGCAGCAACCCCAGAACGGCGCCGAACCGGGATCCGGCAGAGGGGATCAGCCTGCCGCCCACTAGCCAGCCTTCCGGCGGTCTGTCAGCGCCTGAGGTCGTGGGCGGCGGGTACCTGCACGGGATCGACCCCGAGCGCCAAGGCGAGATAAACGGCCGTGTAGTCGAACAGGCCGATGAGTGAGGCGAGCCGTTCCAACGGCCCGCCGCCGTCGGCGCGCAGTTCAGTGACGCCGACGCCTCGCTCGGCCGCCACCGCCGCCTCGGCCTGCTGGGCGACATCCGGACGTTCGACGTCGGGATCGCGCAGCAGGACCAGGCGGAGCCGGATCGACTCGTCCTCCTCGGCGCGGTCGCGGAAGAAGTCGTCGAGGTCGTCGCGCGCCGGGTCGCCAGCCGCCGCGAGACCAGCCCCGAAGGCACCGTCGAACAGCGCGACCTGGTGGCGGGCGGGATGCGGCAGCGCCCCGGCGATGGCCGGATACTTCGCGCTCGTCGCGAGCTGGGTGACGGCACGTTCGGCCACCACGTTCGTCACCGGTGAGGTTCCCCAGATGAGCGGCAACGTACCGGCCAGCTCGAGCGCGAGCGTCTTCGCCGGATTGACGAACGACTCGCTGGACGAACGGCAACGGGTCGCGACGTCCTCGAGGCGGACGGCGGCCGCCTCGATCGCCTCGTCCGCCACCCGCGCGATACCCAGGGCCCGGGCGACGATGATCAGTGGCAGCGACAACGACCACAGGACGGCACGAGCGGGCCGCTCCGCCGAGGTCACGACGAGGGGCGCACCGGTCACCCCGGCCAGGTAGGCCAGGGGGGTGTCGGCAGGGGCGACCACGGCCACCCGCGCGCCGCGCCGGTTCGCCTCCTCCACCGCCGAACAGGTCTCCGCGGAGGTACCGGACGCCGACACCGCGAGGACGACGTCGGCCACCCCCACCCAGCCCGGCAGGCCGTAGGTGTGGTGACCGATGACGGGCACCGGGCCGGCCGGCCCGGCGACGGCGGCGAGCACCTCGGCGGCCAGCGCCGCGCCGCCCACACCCACCACGACGACCGCCCGGGGCCGTCCGTCGGCGGCGAGGCGACCGACCCCGGCCTCCTGGGCGAGGGTGGCACCGCGACGGACCTGGCGGGCGGCGGAGGCGATGTGCGGCAGGAGACCGCCGGCGTGACCGGCGTCGATCCGGGCGGTGTCGTCGAGGATCGCCTCGTCGAGATACACGTCGAGGCCGCGGCGTCAGTTCGACGCCGACGCGCCGGAGAACGGGATCGCCTCGTCGAGCAGCATCACCGGGATGTCGTCCCGCACCGGGAACGCCAGGTCGCAGGCGAGGCACACCAGCACGGGGGCGCCGCTCAGCTCGTCGGGCCGCAGCTCACCGTGCTTGCTGCACGGGCAGACAAGGATCTCCAACAGCAGCGGGTCGAGACTCATCAGGCTTCCCTTCCGCTCCGGATCCGGGCGAGGATCTCGTCGCGCAGCCGGTGCATCGTGGCGTCGTCGGGCCCCTCCACATTGAGCCGCAACAGCGGCTCGGTGTTGGACGGGCGGAGGTTGAACCAGGATCCGTCCGAGAAGGAGATCGTCAACCCGTCCAGGTGGTCCGCGTCGGCAGCGTCCGGCGCGTACGCCTTCTCGATCACGTTCATCGCCGCCGCGGCGTCCGCGATCTCGGAATTGATCTCACCGGACGCGCTGTAACGGGCGTACCCCCCGAGCAGCTCGGACAGCGGCCGGTCCTGGCTGCCCAACGCGGCAAGCACATGGAGCGCGGCGAGCATGCCGGAGTCCGCTCGCCAGAAGTCGCGGAAGTAGAAGTGACCGGAATGCTCGCCACCGAAAACCGCGCCGGTACGGGCCATCTCGGCCTTGATGAACGAGTGGCCCACGCGGGTCCGGACCGGGACCCCCCCGCGCTCGGTGACCAGCTCGGGGACCGCCCGGCTGACGATGACGTTGTGGATGATCGTGCCCCCCGGCTCCCGGGCCAGCTCGCGATCGGCCACCAAGGCGGTGATGGTCGACGGAGGGACAATCTCCCCCCGCTCGTCGACGACGAAGCAGCGGTCGGCGTCGCCGTCGAAGGCCAGGCCGATGTCGGCTCCGGAGCTGCGGACGGCGGCCTGCAGGTCCCGCAGGTTCGCCGGCTCGATCGGGTTCGCCTCGTGGTTCGGGAAGGAGCCGTCCAGCTCGAAGTAGAGCGGGATCACTGTCAGCGGCAGCCCGGTGAAGGTGGCCGGGACGGTCAGCCCGCCCATGCCGTTGCCCGCGTCCACGGCGACCGTCAGCGGCCGGATCTGCGCCAAGTCGACCAAGGTGCGCAGATGACGCACGTAGGAGTCCAGCAGGTCCCGCCGAGCCACGGTGCCGCGACGACCGGGACCGGCGGGAATACCCGCCTCGATCATCGCGCGGATGTCGGCGAGCCCGGTCTCCTGGCCGATGGGTGCCGCGCCGGCCCGGCAGAGCTTCATGCCGTTGTACTTCGCCGGGTTGTGCGACGCGGTGAACATCGCACCCGGAATGTTCAGCGAACCGGCGGCGAAGTAGAGCAGATCGGTGGATCCCAGCCCGGCGGCGATCACGTCCGCGCCCTGGCTGGCCGCCCCTTCCGCGAAGGCCTCGGCGAGCGGGACCGACGACTCCCGCATGTCGTGCGCGGTCACGATCCGCGGGGCGCCGAGCAGCCGCACGAAGGCAGCTCCGGTGGCTCGGGCGACGTCGGCGTCGAACTCCGCCGGCACCACGCCACGCACGTCGTACGCCTTGAAGATCCGCGAGAGGTCACGCATCCCTTCCAACCCCTTCTCCCTGGTGTCCCCCGGCACCGGGTGAATGGTGCCCCCCGGCCGCGCGGCCACTACTGCGACCGGCTCGGTTGACCTTATCCGCCGGGTCCGACACCGCTGGAACCGCGTCCGGGCGAACTCGCGCCGAACCACCGGTACCAGGACAAACGGAAGATCGGGACGATCACCTGACCGGGACGGCCAAGAGGTGGGAGCGCTCCGGATCAGGACGGACTGGGAACGGCCCGCAGGTGACCCCGCCGGCCACCCGGGGGTGGGGCCTGCGGACCCTGCGGGGGCTCCGGCCCTCCCCGCCGGGACGCCTCACGCACGGCGTCCGCGAGGGCCTCCAGATCGTCCCCGGCCACCTCACGACCCCCCTCACGGGGCGCCTCGGCCTCAAGCCGGACCACAGCCCAGCCAAGCGGCACGGTGAGCCGATCCGCGTGGGTGCCGCACAGATCGTAGGAGTGTGGTTCGACGTACGGGGAGAGCGGACCCAACACCGCCGTGGATTCCGCGTAGGCGTACGTGAGCGTGGCGACCGCGGCTGCGGAACAGGCCGAGCGGGAGCAGCGCCGAGGCTTCACGTTCCGGACGGTAGCCCCCGGAACGGACGACGGCCACCACCTCGGGTCGTGTCGCGTGGCGCGACGACTAATCGTCACGCGGCGTCGACCATGCCATCGCGGCCCGCATACAATATCCCTCGTTCAGCACGTATCCAGAGCGATTTTGAGATCATGGACCGTCCTCGAGCTGGTAGCGATGGGGGATGGAGCGCAGGGATGTGACCGGAACCGTCGTTGCCGCGCCCACGGATCGGCGCACCACTCCGAGCGATGCCGGAAGCGGCGCGGAGTTCACCGCGATCGACGGACGACCGTCCATCCTTGAACGCTACGCTGACAGGGTGACCGAGCCCGAGCGGTTCCCGGCAGTCGCCCGGCCAATTCCGCCACGGCGCCGGCGCGACCGGCGCGGCCGTGGCATCCGGGGCACTCTCCTTCCGCCGGACGTGCCCGCCTACGCCACCCGCGGCGACCGCTTCGACGATCTCGTCCTGGACGCCGTCGAGCATCTCGACCACCGGTGGTCCGCTGAGCTCGCGGACGTCGAGTTCGCCGTCGAGGACGTACCGCCGGTGGCGGTGACCGATGATGAGATCCCGCTCGCCCATTACCAGCCGGCCAGCGGCAAGGGTCGGTCGGGAACCCCGCGACGCATCGTCGTCTACCGCCGCCCGATCGAGGCGCGGGCCGTCGACAGCGAGGACCTGGCCGAGCTCGTCCTCGATGCGATCATCCACGAGATGGCTGAGATGATGGGGGTTGACCCCGCCGTGATCGACCCGGAGGGCCACGGCTGGGGCGACGAGGAATAGCGAGTAACAGCGAGGAACAGCCGAGCCGCGGTGGCTGGCCGGCCGCAGGACACCCACCACGAGGGAGACCGTGACCACCAGGAACGAGCCCGCTCGGGCGACGGCATCCGGCGCCCGGGTCCTGCCACTGCACGGTCAGGCGCAGTCGTACGCCTGGGGGTCCCCGAGCGCGATTCCGAACCTGCTCGGGGCGGCCGCGACCGGTGAGCCGGTCGCGGAGTTGTGGCTCGGCACCCATCCGGTGGCGACGGCCCTCGCCGAGGACGACGGCATCCGCCGTCCGGCCACCGACCTCGTCGGTCCGCTGCCGTTCCTGCTCAAGGTGCTGGCCGCCGAGAAGGCGCTGTCGCTGCAGGTGCACCCGGACCTGGCGCAGGCCCGGGCCGGGTTCGACGCGGACGACGCGGCCGGTCTCGGCTTGGGCGATCCACGTCGACGTTACCGTGACCGGAATCACAAGCCCGAACTGATCGTCGCGCTGTCCCCGTTTCGGGCTCTCGCCGGCGTGCGTGATCCCGGCCGGACCCTCGCCATCGTCGCCCGGCTGGGCTCACCGGCCCTCACCGCCGCCTTCCGGCCACTGGCCGACGATCCCTCGGGCGGCGCCGCACAGGTGCTCCGCTCCCTGCTGACCATGCCGCGCGAACCCGCCCGCGACCTCGTCCGCGGCCTCGTAGCGACGGCCCGCCGGCTCGCCGCCGGCCCGTACGGCGCGGCAGCGCCGGGGCCGCCCAACGCCGAAACGGACGGCACGGCGACGGACGGGGCCGCGGTGGACGGCGCCGAAGCCGATGACGCCGAAGCCGATGACGCCGCGCGGGCGGCCGATCTGATCGGTCTGCTCGCGGCCGCGCACCCGGGCGACGTCGGGATCGCGGCCGCCCTGTTGCTGAACGACGTCACCCTGCGCCCCGGGGAGGGGCTCTTCCAGCCCGCGCGGCTGCTCCACGCCTACGTCTCCGGCCTGGGTATCGAGATCATGGCGGCCTCGGACAACGTGCTGCGCGGCGGGCTCACCCCCAAGCACATCGATGTCGACGAGCTCCTACGCATCCTCGATCCCACTCCGAGCGCGGCACCGATCCTCATGCCCCGTACCCTCGCGGCCTCCTCCGGTGGTCTGCTCCGCAGCTGGGACGTCCCCGTCGGGGACTTCGCCCTCACCGAGGCGATCTGCACCGGGGGTGCCCTGGACGTGGGACGGCCCATGGTGCTGCTGGCCATCGAGGGTGCGGTCCGGGTGACCGGCACCGCCGACGACGGGACGACCGTCGCCCCGGTGGAGTTGCGCGGGGGCCGGTCCGCCCTGCTGGCCGGATCCGCCGCGTTGACCCTCACCGGCACCGGTCGGGTCTTTCTCGCCGCTTCCGGCCGCTGACGGGCGACGCCACCGACAGGGCGGGGTGCTGACGGCCCGGAAGACCGGAAGCGTCACGAACCTCCCGCACGTCCTGGGAGGACGCCGACCGGTGCCCGGCCCGCCACGAGGCGAAGGTCGAGGGTCGGCGGACACGGGCCTAGCCGCGCTGATACAGGACGGTGGGATCCTCGATGGAGACCGGAGCGTCGAGGAGCCTCGGCGCCCCCCACAACGAAACGACGGTGGAGATGCTCCGCGGCATCACGGGCCTGGGCATCCCGAAGGTCAACGACGCGGCGGTCGACGACGCGGAGCCGGTGGAGCCGGAGGAGCCGGAGGGGGTAGGCCCGCGGGGCGGATCCCCGGATACCCGGCCCTCCCCCGGCGTACCGGGGGGAGGGCCGATCACGGCGGTGGCCTCCAGCGGGCCGCCGACCGCGACAAGCCGTCCACCGGCCCGTCCGATCGGCATGCGGGCGGTCGCGACGGTGCCTGGCCGTACCCGTACCAGCTCGCCGTCGATCCACGCCGTGACCGCTCCCGCCGGAGCGGCGAGCACGACGACGCCGGTCGCGCCGGGCGGTACCGGTGGGAGGGAGACGACCGCGTCCGGCGCGGATCCCGCCCCGGCGGCCAGCCCCGGCGGCCCGGAGAGGCCGACCGCCTGGCCGTACGCGTCGAGCCCGCGTGGGTCGAGCGGAGGATCAAGGCTGGTGGCGCCGACCCAGGTGGATCCGCCGTCCGAGCCGGTCGACCGCTCTCCCGCCCGGCCCGACGGTGCGGCCAGTCCGGCGAGCACCGGTGCGTCATCGGCCGATTCGACCAGGACCGCCGAGGCGGCGCCCGCCGGCAGCGGCACGGGCGTGGTGATCGCACCCGTGGCGGGCACGACGACGGCCTCCAGACCGATCGGCGTGTGCCGACCCGTACCCGTGAGGACCGTGATGCGCACCGTGGCCTCCCGCAACGGTGCGGCGAGCACCAGGTGCGCCGTCGAGGACGCGGACCCCGCCGGGACGACGACCCCGCCAAGCAGGAGACGCCGGGCCGGGGCGGAGGTGCTCGGGACAAGGCTCACCGGATCCGCGCGCCCCGCCCGGTCCGTCCCCGGCACCGAGTCCGTACGCCCCGCGCTGGGCCGGTCCGCGACCCAGGTGAGAACCCGGCCGGAGCGCACCTGGACGTCGAGCGCGGTCGCGGTGGCCTCCGGTGCGAGGGAGGCGAGTCGCCGGATCACCGCGTGGTCCGGGGGCACGGTGATGTCCTGCGGCGACGTCGCCGGTCCGTCGGAAAGCACCCGCACGTTGATCCGGGCCGGTTCATCTGCCAGATTCGACCAGATCACCACCGGATCCCGACCGGCCACGGTCGATGGTCCGGTGAACCAGACCCGGGCCCGGGACGGCTCGCAACGCGCCTGAATCGGCCCGACGCCGTCCATTGACCCGACGCCGTCTTTGTCCCGGGCCGTCACGGTGGCCGACAGTCCCCCGGCGGACGCACCCTGGGCGGTCACCAGGATCGATCCACGGCCGCCCGCCACGCCGGTGACGGCGCTGCTCTCCGAGGGCCGCGGAAGATCCAGGTGACGTCGACCACGGGCGTCCATCCGTAGTCCAAGCCCCTTGGTTGGCACCTCGGGCCCCACCGTGGGCACCCGCACCCGGCCCGTTGGTCCACCGCCGGCGGCCACGTCCAGGCCGAGCGAACGGGCCCGCCCGCCCGGCCCGTCCGGATCGGGTGCCACCAGCGTCAGGTCCGGGCAGGCCAGCATGGCGCCTGACAGCGGCCAGATCCGTCCCTTCCCGGCACCGGTGCTGGTGCCGCTGGTGCCGGTGCCGGTGCTGGTGCCGGTGCCGGTGCCGGCGAGGAACGCCCCGGTCAGCCCGAGCAGTCCGAGGACCGCCAGCGGCAGCACCGTCCGCGAAACGACCGTCCGCGAAACGACCACGACGTGACACGACGGCCGCTGGTATGACGGCCGCTGGTATGACGGCCGCTGGTATGACGGCCGCTGGTATGACGGCCGCTGGTATGACGGCCGTTCGACCTTCCCGACCCGCCCCGGCTGCGTCGCAGCCGGGGGAGCCATCCGCCGCGACCGCATGACCGGGATTCCCAGCAGGACCGGGATTCCCAGCAGGACGAGCGCGGCGAGTGCCGCAGCCTGGCCCACCACTGCCCGGTGGGGTGAAGTCCGGTCGTGGTCGATGCGGAGCCGACCGCCGTCGGGCGGCAGTTGGAATCCGGCTGCCCAGCCCCACGCCCGGAACGGAGCCAGCGGCCGGCCTTCCAGCCACGCGTGCCATCCGGCATCCGCCGGTACGGCGAGCACCAGGCAGCGTGCCGGGCCGGACCGGGCGGCGAGGGCGGGCAACCGCTCGCCGGAGGCCAACCGACGTACCGAGGAGGGCGCTGGCGGCAGCGGCGCCGAGAGGAGGGGAAGAACACCCGGCGCCGTACCGATCGGGCGGGTTGTCGGCCTCGTCGCCGCGGGAGCGGAGTGCCGCGCCACCGGCTCACGGCGATCGGCCCGATCGGACTCCATCACCCAGGCCAGGGGTCCGCCCGCCCACCCGGACGCGTCCGGTCGCGGCGCACCGGTCCCACCGGGCTCTCCCAAGGCCGTCGCACCACGGGCCGCAACGGCGGGGCGCCAGAGGATCGCCCCCGGGCGGGGACGATCCCGGATCAAGGACGGCGTCGCGTCCAGTCGGGCGACGAGCTGAGAGGCCGAGTCGACCGTAGGTACAGCAACCGATGTCACGCCCAGAAGCGGGAGCCAGCCGGCTGCCCGGCCACCGCTGGTGGCGAGGTCCGCGACCATGTCGGCAAGGAACCGGCCGGACCGCCGCGGGGTGCGGGCGCCGGCCTCGGGAAACGTCGGCCCGGACGCGGAGGCCAGGGTGTACCGGATCGTTCTGGCCGAGGCCGGTTGGTGCAGGACGAGGACGCGGGCACCCGGCCCGGCGGCGCGGGTCACGGCCGCGACCGCGTGGGCGAGGGCGGACCCCTCGACGCCGGCCGGGTTCGCCCCTGTGGTGTCGTCGGGCCGGGCCACGTCCACGGCCAGGAACCGGGCGGCAAGGATCAGCGGCCCGACGAGGAGGAACAGCGTCACGGGAAGGACCACCAGCACGGCCGTGCGCCGCCGGCGGCCCCGCTCCCGGCCCGCGAGGCGGCCGAACAACCACCAGGCCAGACATCCACCGACGAAGCCGGCCACATCGGCCCTGGGTCCGCTGTCCGCACCGGCCAGCAGGGCCAGGGAGTACTGGGGCAACCGGGCCAGGGTGATCGCCGATTCGGTGAGGACGGCGACGGGATCCACCCGCAGGTCCGGAAGCACCGGGATGATCGTCGCGAGCAGAGCGACGATCATCCCGGGCAGCCTGGACCACGCGGTCAGGAACGCGACGACGACCAGGCCCGCCCAGGCGATGGCCAGCGTCGACGGGGCGCAGGCGATGAACCCAACCAGACAGATCGCGAGCGTCCACACCTGCCGGCCCGGCGCCCCACCGACGCCAAAGCCGGAGCCGTCCCGCCGGTCCCGCAGGACCGCGTCGGCGGCGGCGGCGGCGGCGAGCACCAGGGGAAGGCCGATCACCGCGCCCACGGTGTCGGTGCGGCAGGCGAGGACCGACCCGGTCATCACCGGGTTCAACCCGTAGCCGGCGGCGAGCCCGAACCGGGCGACCGGATGTGGTCCCAGCCGGGCGAGGGCCCGGTAGGCACTCAGGCCCGCGAGCGCCGGGCCTGCCGCCAGCAGGATCCAAGCAGCCGGCGCCGGCCTCCCCCCCAGCAGAGTGGCTGCCGCGGCGAGCAGCGCGGTGAAAGGGGGTGCCGGCCCAGGACCACTCAGAGGTTCATCGGGCGCCCCCGCCCATCCAGACCACACGGCCGACCACAGGTTCCGGCTGCCGGCCGGGAGCGGCAGGCCCCCGCCGAGCATGTCCGCCGGCATCCCCCGCATGGCCAGGAGCCCGACGGCACCCAGCAGGGCCGCCAGGGTCGTCGGCGGCCAGGCCTGCCGGCGCGGGTGCACATCCGGCCTGGGCCCGGTGACCACCAAGGTGGTGTCGGCGACGTCTTCGGCGGCTCCGGCCCGATCAAGGAGATCATCGGCGCCGGCTCCGCGCCGCCACGGCAGGCGGGCCGGGAACAACGGGCGGACGGCCCGATGCGGCACCGCCCACGTGCGGGCGGCGCGCCGACGCATCCGGCGCAGCTGCCGTGGCCGCCCCAGCACGGTACCGGCGAGCGTGAGCTCGGCGAGCGCCGCCCGGGGTCGGCCGCGCAGGGGCAGGCCGAGGGTGCGCACGACCGTTCCGACGAGCAGGGCGACCACCATCGCCGGAAACAGCACCGTCGCCGTGTTCGCCAGCCGGACCCGTAGAGCCCCCGCACGGTCGGCCGATGCCCTGGGGAAGGCCGGCCCCCCGGAAAAGGCTGAGGCCGAGGTCACGGTCACCGTGGCCGACGGGACGACGACGACCCGTAGGCCGGCACGGGCCACCCGCCAGCCGAGATCGATGTCATGACCACCATCGAGCTCGGGGTCGAGTCCACCCAGCAGTCGCCAGACCACCGCCCGCACGAGCATACCCGAACACGCGACGGCGAGGACGTCACGTACCCCGTCACACTGGACATGATCATCATGGTCCGGGCGAATTCCGGGATGCCGTTGCCCGGCCCGGTCAACGCTCACCCCGGCTTCGACCACCCGGGGTCTCGTCACCGGCCGGGACCGCGCACCTGTCGATCCAGCAGAACCGCCCGCTTCGGCGGGCGGGGCGGATTCCGGAGCGCGGGCGAGCAGTTTGGGGCCGAGGACGGCGGCGCCCCGGTCCAGCCGGGCGTAGGCCAGCAGGGTGTGCAATGCGCCCGGGGCGGGGATCGCGGTGTCGTCGAGGAGCCAGACGAACCCGTGCTCCGGTGGGTTCCCCAGCCGAGCCAGCCCCACGGCTACGGCGGCGCCGAACGGTGTGGCGGACGGCACCTCTACGACAAGGGGCTCGGCGACCGGGTCACCGGCCTGAGCATCCGCGCCGTCGGTGCCCGGGTCGACGGGATGGTCGGCGGACGGGAGGCGACTGTCCCCGTCCAGGGGAGACGCGCGTTGCCGGGGAACGCATCCCCCGCCACCGAGCCGCACCTCGACGACCCGGTCCGGCGGTCTGGTCTGGGCACGCAGGGCGGCCCGGACCTGGGCGGCGACGTCGGGTCCACCACGCCCTCGACCGAGCACGCAGACCGCGACGACCGGCGGCCCCGCATCATCGGCCACGGTCACCGCGGCGACCGTGGCCGCCTGTGACCTGCCCGGATCGCCCGTCATGCGCCGACCGCCGGTCACCGGTCGGGCTCAGACCGCTCGGCGTCGCTGCTTGCGTCTCTCCCGCTCGGACATGCCGCCCCAGATCCCGAACCGCTCGTCGTTCTCCAGCGCGTACTCCAGGCACTCGGCCCGGACCTCACAGCCCGAGCAGATGCGCTTGGCCTCGCGGGTCGAGCCGCCCTTCTCCGGGAAGAACGCCTCGGGATCGGTCTGCGCGCACAGCGCACGTTCCTGCCACTCCATCGCCTCGCCGAGAAGGTCCCCCATCCCCAGATCGATCACCTGGGCGAGGGCGGACCTCCCGGCCGATCCACCAAGATCCTCCAAGTCCTCGGTCTCCGCCTCGTCGGCCTCGTCGACATCGGCCTCGTCGACATCGTCGATGTCCTCGACGGAGTCGTCCTGGATGTCCTCGACGAGGTCGGTGTCCTCGGCGACGGACCGACCGGTCAACTCGGGGAGGACGGGAGCGGCCGTGGCCGGCACCCGCGCCCGCGGGACCGTTTCGGATGTGGCCCGGGTGTGCCGTTCGGTGAGCACCCGCTCAGGGTGATCAGCGAACGGGTCATGCTCAGCGGGACGCTCGACGTCCGCGAGGACAGTGTGGACGCCCGCGTCGGCGTGCTCCATGTGGACTCCTCCAGACCCGTCGCGGTGCGGTCGGCCACCCCTGGGCGCCGGCGCGCAGGTGACTAGTTTCCGCACCGGTCAGGCGACGCACTACCGCACGAACCCCGCCAGCGGGGGGAATGACACGCCGGTAATTACACGCTCCAGACTCGATCGCGTCAACCCCACCGTCGCAACATCTTCTACAACCAGCGATGAGACCATAGCTCACAGTCACTACAGCCTGTCGCCGAGGGTCCACGCAACCTTCCTTTCCGTCACTCTGCGCGATCAGATGGGTCGCGGCAACGGCATTATCCCGCCTAGATCTAAAGGGCATAAACCCCTAAAAGGGCAGGTCTGAGCTCGGGCAACCGCCGCAGGCGCATACCGATCAGCCGCCAGACCCGGCAACCCCAGCCTATTCGACTACGGAGAGTAGTTTTTAGTGATCAGAACTTGGCGGGTGTCAGGACACCACCGGCAGCATGGCCCGGACGGTGCGGCCCCGGGCAGCGCGAAAGCGCTCGTCAGGGATCCGGCCATACGTGGTGGTGCGTTGCCGAGCGGGACGACCCGCCCCCGCGGCCACCTCCTCAAGTTCGGCCACGGAGCGCCGCGAGCCGTGCTGCGAGCCGGCCATCCGACTGATCGTCTCCTCCATCAGCGTGCCGCCGATGTCGTTCGCCCCACCGGTGAGCACGGCCCGACAGCCCTCCACCCCGAGCTTGACCCAGGAGCACTGGATGTTGTCGATCGAACCGTGCAGCAGAATGCGCGCCATTGCGTGCACAGCCCGGTTCTCCTGACGGGTGGGGCCGGGACGGGCGACACCGGCCAGGTAGATCGGCGAGCTGTGATGGACGAAGGGGAGGGCCACGAACTCGGTGAAGCCGCCGGTGGAGTCCTGGATGCGCCGTAGCAGGCGCAGATGGGCCACCCAGTGTGCGGGGGTGTCCACGTGCCCGTACATCATCGTGGCCGAGGAGCGCAGGCCGACCCGGTGCGCGGTGGTCACCACCTCGACCCAGCTCGCCGCGGGCAGCTTGCCCTTCGTCAGCACCCAACGGACATCGTCGTCGAGGATCTCCGCCGCGGTGCCGGGGATCGTGTCGACGCCGGCCTCACGGGCCGCGGTGAGCCAGTCGCCGATCGACAGGCCGGTGCGGGTGACGCCGTTGAGAACCTCCATCGGCGAGTAGGCGTGCAGATGCAACCCCGGCGCCTGCCGCTTGATCTCACGGGCAAGATCGAAGTACGCGGCGCCCGGTAGATCGGGATGGATCCCGCCCTGGACGCAGACCTCGGTCGCGCCGACCGCCCAGGCCTGCGCTGCCCGGCTGCCCACCTCGTCCAGGGACAGCGTGTAGGCGTCGGCGTCCCCACGGCGTTGCGCGAACGCGCAGAATCGGCATCCGGTGTAGCAGACATTGGTGAAGTTGATATTGCGGTTGACGACGTAGGTGACGTCCTCGCCCACGACGTCGCGGCGCAATCCGTCCGCGAGCGCGCAGAGCTCCTCCAGGGCGGCGCCGTCCGCGCCGAACAGGGTCAGCGCCTCGGCGTCGGTGATCCCGGCCGGATCGGACCCGGCGTGGCGCAGGGCGGCGAGCGTGTCGGGGTCGATCCGCCGCATGGCACCGGCACCGGCAGCCGCGCCGGCCCGGCTCGCGATGGCCCGGCTGCCCGTGCCGACGACTCCGTCGGCCCCCGTCCCGGCCGCGCTGACCTGTGCCCGAAGCGACTCCCAGTCACCGTAGACCGTGTCGAAGTCCGCCCGTTTCTCGCTGCGGCGCCCGACCGTGTCGACCGCGGCGTGCAGATCGGTGCGGCCGGTATCAGCGAGTCCGCCGTCGGGCTCCTGCCAGGGGCGGCCGGCCGGGAGCACGCCGTCGGCGAGCAGGCCGTCCACGCCGGCCAACGCCCCGACGTGTCCGGCCAGGCGCGGGTCGATCCACGGTTCACCGAGATGGGAGGGGTAGACGGTGAGCCGGGGCCGCAGCGTGAACCCGGCCTGCGCCGTCACGGCCCCCAGGACGTCCAGGTCCGGCCAGGGCCGCTCGGGGTTGACGTGGTCGGGGGTGACCGGGGAGACGCCGCCCCAGTCGTCGATGCCGGCCGAAAGCAGCAGGGCGCACTCCACGGTGTCAACGAGGTTCGGCGGAGCCTGCACCCGCATCGTGGGGCCCAGCACCAGCCGGGTGACCGCAACGGCCGCGGCCAACTCCTCGGCACCGACGTCGGGCGCGGAGCGCATCGCGGTGTCGTCCTTGGCGCGGAAATTCTGGACGATCACCTCCTGGATCGACCCATAGCGGCGGGCCAGACCTCGAAGCTCGAAGATCGTCTCTGCCCGCTCCGTCCGGGTCTCCCCGATGCCGAGCAGCAGGCCGGTCGTGAACGGGATCGACAGCCGCCCGGCGTCGGTGAGGACCCGCAGGCGGACGGCCGGGTCCTTGTCGGGTGATCCGTAGTGCGCCCCGCCCGGCTCC
>NZ_CDWWXB010000055.1:16664-17549 GCF_977971855.1 Frankia sp. CoWAU3
GAGCCGGGCGAGTTCCACCCAGCTCAGCACACCCGGGTTGAGGTGCGGAAGCAGACCGGTCTCCTCCAGCACGGCGATCGCGACGGCACGCAGGTAACCCAGCGTCGAGTCGTAGCCGTGGGCGTCGAGCCATTCCCGGGCCACCGGCCACCGATCCTCGGGACGATCACCAAGCGTGAACAGCGCCTCGGCGCAGCCCGCCGCGGCGCCCGCCCGGGCGATGCCGAGCACCTCGTCCACCGTGAGGTAGGGGGCGGGCAACCGGTGCGGCACTGTGGCGAAGGTGCAGTAGTGGCAGCGGTCCCGGCACAACCGAGTCAACGGGATGAACACCTTCGGCGAGTAGGTGACGACACCCGGCCGCCCGATCGACGCCAGACCCGCGTCGCGGACCCGGGCCGCCGAGCGGCACAGGTCCGCGAGGTCATCGCCGCGCGCGGCCAGCAGAATGCTGGCCTCCACCACGTCGAGCGTGGCGCCGTCCCGGGCCCGGCGCAGCGCCCGGCGTAGCGCCGACGGGGACGGTGGGGAACTGGATTCGGCACCGCTGGATTCGGCACCGCTGGATGTCGCCGCCGTACTCATCATGAATTCCTCTGATTCTCCGGCGGCGCCCCGGCGCCCGGCAGGCGAACCGGTCCGGTCGGTGGCCATCGGGATCGAAGGGATGCGGTGTCGAAACGGTACTGAGCGGTTCGGCAGGAGACCCGGTCGACCCGGAGTCAGGGGGTCACGCGGCCGGCCGCACGCCACCCGGTGGCGGGTCTGCGCAGTCGGTCGAGCGTGCCGATCAACATATTCGTCCGCCGGCGCGAGGCCAGCGTCTCGACCAGAGCCTGCGTCCGGTCGGCTCGCCGGCCGGCGCCGGCGACGTCGGACCCAGGG
>NZ_CDWWXB010000056.1:0-13011 GCF_977971855.1 Frankia sp. CoWAU3
CGGCGGGTGTCCCGACCGCGCTGGTTTCCTCGTCCTTCCGCGACCTGATGGAGCCGGTGCTGCACGTCGTCGGTGACGAGTTCTTCGCCGTGACGGTCGCCGGCGATGAGGTCACTCGCCGCAAACCGGACCCGGAGCCCTACCTGACCGCCGCCCGGGTGCTCGGCGTCGACCCGGTTCGCTGCGTCGTCTTGGAGGACAGCCCGTCGGGAGCGCGCGCCGGGGTGGCGGCCGGGTGCGCGACCATCATGATCCCGTCCATGCCGGATCTGCTCGACCTGGCCGCTTCGGGGGCTTCGGGGGCCTCGGGCGTCGCGGCTCGCGGCGAGCCGGTGCCCGCCGGGCTCGCGGCGCTCCTGGCGAGCCTGCACGACGTCACCCCGGACCTCATGGAGTCCCTCACCACCCCCCGCCTCAGCCCGCCCCTTCGCCCCAGCCGTCCTGGATGCGAGGTTGGGGGAGTAAGGCACGGTTTTGGGGGCGAAGACCGGGCGTAGATCCCCCGAACGGAGTCGGAGCGGGTGTGGGGTTGGGTGGGTCAGACGGCGGAGATGGCGCGCAGGACGTCCATGCGAGCGGCGCGCCGGGCGGGGAAGACAGCGGTGAGCACGCCGAGGATCGCCCCGGTGAGGACCACGAGCAGGATCGTCCGTACCGGGTAGGCGAACATGCTGATTCCCAGGGAGGCCAGCGCCTTCGTCAGCGCCCAGCCGAAGATGCTCCCGACGACGACGCCAAGCACGGCTCCGAAGACCGAGATGATCACTGATTCAAGGATGACCATCAGCCTCATCTGCGACCGCGTCATGCCGACCGCACGCAGCAGACCGATCTCCCGGGTCCGTTCGATTACCGAGAGCGCCAGGGTATTGACGATGCCGAACAGTGCGATGATGACCGCCAGGGCCAGCAGCACGTAGATGAACCCGAGCAGCTGGTCGACCTGCTTCTCCTGCTGTGCGACGAACTCGGACTGGTCCCGGACCTCCACCGTGGCGAACGACTTGACCACCGTGGCGATCTCGGCCCGGACCATCGCCGGGTCCGCCCCGCTCGCCCTCTTCACCAGGACGAACAGGTCGAGGTCATCGGTGGAGTGCCGGGCGAACTCGCTTGTGGAGATGATCCACTTTCCGGCCACCTGGCTCTTCTTGTAGGTGCCCACCAGAGTCAGCTCCGCGCGGCCGTCGGCGAAGGTGACCGGGACCTTCTGCCCCACCCGTAGCTGGTGGTCCGCGGCGGTGGAGTCCTCGGCCAGGATCGTGCCGTCGCCGAGGGCGTGGACGTCACCGGTCACCTCCTTGATGGCCAGCATCTTGACCAGGCCCGCTGGGTCGCCGGCCAGCACCTGGGAGCTCTGCCCGGAGATCTTCACCAGGCCGCCCCGAAGACCCGTGGCGATCTCGATGCCGGGCTTGCCGGCCAGCTCGCGAGCCACCTCACCGCTGAATCCCTGCCCGAAGTTCTGCGGGGTCAGGTAGAAGTCGGCACCGAGGCTGTTCGACACTGTCTCCCGCACCGACTCCTTGATCGACTGCCCGAGCACGGAGAAGGCGCTCACCAGGGCGAGTCCGATCATCAACGCGGAGGCGGTGGAGGCGGTCCGGCGCGGGTTGCGCATCGCGTTCTCCCGGCCGAGTCGGCCGGTGGCCCCGAACATCCTCGCCAACGGTGCGCCGAGGACCCGGGTGATCGGTCCGGACAGCAGCGGTGAGAGGGTGGCGACGCCGAGGAAGATCCCCGCCGCGCCCACCCCGACGGCGGTGGCTCCCGGCTTGCCCGCCGAGGCGGTGCCGAGGATCAGCAGGACAATGCCGAGCGCGGTGAGCACCGACCCGGCGATCGCCCGGGAGCGCAGCGAGCGGGTCGGCAGCACGTAGGTCTCCCGCATCGCCGCGATCGGTGGCACCGACGCGGCCTTGCGGGCCGGCACGAACGCCGCCGCGGCGGTGATGAGCACGCCGACGGCGTAGGCGATCACGACGGTGCGGGGGCGGAAGACCAGCGCACCGCTGGGCAGCGCCACGCCGAACACACCGACGGCGGCGCGCAGCAGCAGCGCGAGCCCCGCGCCGGACACCAGGCCGACAGTGGCCCCGGCGAAGCCGACCAGTGCCGCTTCGACCTGCAGGGACACCTGGACCTGACGTTTGCTCGCCCCGATTGCTCGCAGCAGGGCCAGCTCCCGCACCCGTTGGGCGACGAGCATCGTGAAGGTGTTGAAGATGATGAAGGCGCCGACGAAGACCGAGATGGCGGCGAAGATCAGCAGAAAGGTGGAGAAGCCGCTGACGGCGTTCTGCACAGCGCTGGCGCTCTCGCCCGCCAACTGCCTGCCGGTGATCGCCTCGACACCCGGTGGGAGGGCGGCGGCGACCCGGGCTCGTAGCTCCTCCTGGGTCAGGCCGGGCCCGGCGGCCAGGTGGATCGCGCTGAACCGGTCGGGCGCGAGCAGGACCCGCTGGGCGGTGGCGGTGTCGAACGCGGTGACGGCGGCGCCCCCTAGACTGTCCTGACCGCCGATCCGGAAGGTGCCGACCAGGGTGTACCGCGCGGGCGGACCCTTGGTCTGCACCGAGATCTTTGCCCCGAGCGACAGATGGAGCTTCTTCGCGGTCGCCCGGTCGACGACGATCTCTCCGGGGCCGGGCGGGCGACCCTCGGCGATCTCCTCCGCCGAGGTGGGCTGACCCCCGGTCCAGTTGATACCGATCCCCGGCGCACCGTTGGTGTTCGAGGGCTTGCCGGTGGCCGGGTTGACGAGGACGGCCTGGCCGTTGACCTTGCCGACCGCCACCCGCACCCCGTCCACTCCGGCGGCGGTGGAGACGAGCGAGGCCGGCAGCGGAGGGCGGCCGACGTCGCTCGTCGGGTCGATCGCGTTGACCGAGCGCACGGCGACGCTGACGTTCTTGTTGATGTCGGCGAAGAGGGTGTCGAACGTCCGGTTGAGGGTGTCGGTCAGGACCAGGGTCCCGGTCACGAAGCTCACCCCGGCGACGACCGCCAGCATGGAGAGCACCAGCCGGACCTTGCGGGCCAGCAGACTCTTGAGGGTGGCGCGCAGCATCGGCTCAGGCCCAGCCCGCCGGCTCCGTGCCGTCCGGGTGGTAACTGTCCCCCCCGCCGTCGACATGGCCGGGGTCGGTGAGCGGAGGCCCGCCGCCAGGCCTCGGCACCGGCCGGTGGTGGGAGCGGCCGGAGTAGTACTCCTCGCCGTGGCGCGTGCCGCCGACCCGCCTTGACGCCGGCTGCCCACCGGCGTCGGGCCCGAGGTCCGGGGCGGGGATCGCCTCGAACTGGCCGGTGCGCCGCTCCGGGTAGTGGCCCTGGTAGGGATCGTGCTCGTCTCGCCCGTAGGTCGGCTGGTCCGGGTAGGCCTGGTCCGGGTAGGCGTAGTCGTCGTAGTCACCGGCAGGCCCGTAGCGACCGTCGGTGTCGTTATGGTCGTCCCGGTCGTCGGCGATCTCGCCGTCGGCCGCCAAGCCGCCCGCGGCGGCGTCGAGGTGCTTCATCCGGTCCAGCACCTCCTCCGCGGTCGGGTTCGCGATCGCGTCGACGAGTCGACCGTCGGCAAGGAAGATCACTTCATCCGAGTAGGATGCCGCCGTCGCGTCGTGGGTGACCATGACGATCGTCTGCCCGAGTTCGGAGACCGAGTCACGCAGGAACGACAGCACCTCGGCTCCCGACCGGGAGTCAAGGTTGCCGGTCGGCTCGTCGGCGAAGATGATCTCCGGTCGGGTGACCAGGGCCCGCGCACAGGCGACCCGTTGCTGCTGACCGCCCGAGAGTTCGCTCGGCCGGTGCTTCAACCGCGGTGCGAGACCGACCGCGTCGATGACGGTGCGCATCCAGGCCCGATCCGGCGAACGCCCGGCGATGCTCAACGGCAGCGTGATGTTCTCGGCCGCGGTCAGCGTGGGCAGCAGGTTGAACTGCTGGAAGATGAACCCGATGCGGTCGCGACGCAACCGGGTCAGTTGCTTGTCGGACAGCCGGGACAGGTCCACGTTGCCGATGAAGACCCGTCCCCGGGTGACCGTGTCCAACCCGGCTAGGCAGTGCATCAGCGTCGACTTCCCCGACCCGGACGGCCCCATGATCGCGGTGAATCGGCCGCGGGGGAAGGCCAGGTCGATCTCGCGCAGTGCCGTGACGGTGGTGTCACCGGAGCCGTAGACCTTCGTCAGCCTGGCGGCGTGGGCCGCGGGTGCGGCGTCCGGTCCGTCTTCTCGCCGGCCGCCCGGGTGCTCGGGAACCCGGCCGTCACGGCCGGCACCGTACTCGCCGGGCCGCGACCCGCGGTCCTCTCGGCCGGGCGGGCTGCCCGCGACCGCGCCCCGCTTCCCGCCTCGGGACGATCCGGTCCGTCGGGCCATCGTGATGTCCTCTCCCTCGCGGCGCGCCGTGTCCCTCTCGACACGGTCCCTCTCGACACGTCGTGCCTGCCCTGCCTGCGCTCGGCCCCGACTGACCTGGGACGGCTGTTCGGCTACCGTGGTCGATCTCCCCAACGACCGAACGATGATCGGCATCTCGCCGTCGCCGACTGTACCGCCGGCAGTATTGAAGGTCCGACCAATATTACTTTTGGTGATCGGGCGATATGGCATGCCTCCGAGGACGCCCGGTGGAGCCACCGCCGCCGGCGAGCTGAGGAGGCCGGCACCGTAAACGGGCTGTCCGCGGGGAACGGGGTCCGGACGGGGTCCGGCCTGAAGACCGCCATCAGCCGTCCGCCTCGCAGACGGTGGGGGCGGTCTCGTCGAGCGGCACCGCGGATGTCTGCTGCGGTAGCGGTGGTGGGGTGCCGCCGAAGGCTGGGCATCGAGCCTGATGGTCGCACCAGGAACACAGTCTGTTCGGGGTGGCGCGCCAGTCCCCGGTGCGGTGCGCGCGGTCGATCGCCGCCCACAGGGCCTCGATCCGTCGCTCGGCGGCCCGCAGGTCGGCCTCGTCGGGGGTGGCCCGCAGCCAGGTGCGGTCACCGAGGTAGTACAGCCGCAGCTCGCGCGGGATCACCCCACGGATCCGCCAGAGCAGCAGGGCGTAGAACTTCATCTGGAACATCGCCGAGCTCTCGAACGCCGGGCCGGGCGAGCGGCCGGTCTTGTAGTCGACCACCCGCAGGGCGGGTCCCTGCGCCGTGGTCGCCTCGTCAAGCCGGTCCAGGTAGCCCCGCAGCCGCAGGCCGGAGTCGAGCACGTGCTCGATGTACAGCTCGCGGGCCACCGGCGCCAGCCGTGACGGATCCTCCAGCGCGAAGTATCCGGCGAGCAGTTCGCGGGCCGACTCCAACCACGCCGCCAGTTCGTCGCGGCCACCGAACAGCGCCTCGACCGCCGGCTCGCGGGCGCGCACCGTATCCCAGGCCGGCTCGACCAGCTCCCGCGCGGCCTGCAGGGTACGCCGGGACGCCGGGAGATCGAACAGCTTCTCCAGGACCGCGTGCACCACGGTCCCGCGGGTCGCGGCCTCGCTCGGCGGCTCGGGGAGCCGGTCGACGACCCGGAACCGGTAGCGCAACGGACAGTTGACGAAGTCCGCCGCCCGCGACGGTGACAGCGAACCGATCAACGGCCGGGGTGCGGCCGACGCCACCGATCCCGGGATGGCAGGAGAGCGCTGCATCGAGGTCATGTCCTGGACCCTAGATCCCCCTACCGACATCTTCGCCACTCGGTCCCGGACGACGGGTCGGGGTATGGTCCGTAGCATCGGATCCATGGCGGATCAGCACGGCGGCGCGGGTTCGAGCGGCGCGGGTTCGAGCGCCCACGGCGGCGCGGGCCCGGCGGGGCAGGCTCCGAGTGAGCGACCCCCCGGCGTGCCGGTCGGGCGGATCCGCGGTGTTCCCATCGTCATCTCGCCGTTCGCCCTCGTCTTCGCCGTCCTCGTCGCCTACCTGCTCTCCGGCTCGATCCGCGACCGGCTGCCGCTGGCGTCCGACGGGCGGATCCTCGCGCTCTCCTCGTTGATCTCTATCGGCTTCCTGGCCTCCCTGCTCGCCCACGAGATCGGTCACGCTCTGACGGCGCTGGCGTTCGGTCACACCGTGCGGTCCGTGACTCTGCACGGCTTCGCCGGGTTCACCGAGTTCGAGCCGGAGCCCCGCAGCGCCGGCCGCGAGTTCCTGATCGCCTTCGTCGGCCCGGCGGTCAACGGGGTGCTGGCCGCCGGCTGTCACCTCGGCCTGCTCGGCCTCGACGACACCAGCGACGCCGCCGCGGTCCTGCACGATCTCGGACTCATCAACGCCGCGTTGTTCCTCTTCAACCTGGCACCGGGCCTCCCGCTGGACGGTGGACGGGTGGTCGTCGCCGCGGTGTGGGGTCTGACGCGCGACAAGCTGCGGGGGCTGCGGGCCGGTGCCTACGGCGGGTTCGTCGTCGCCGCCGGCCTGGTCGTCTGGGGTGCGTCGACCTCCGACGGCATCGGCATGGTGTACACCTATGCTCTGGCGGGCTTCCTCGCGTTCGCGGCCTACCAGTCGCTGCGCGCCGCGCAGGTGCGGGAGCGGCTGCCCGGCCTGTGCGCCGGTCGTCTTGCGCGCCGGACGCTGCCCGTCGAGGGTGCCGTTCCGCTGGCGGAGGCGCTGCGGCGAGCTCAGGAGGTCGGCGCCACCGCCGTCGCGGTGATCGACCGTGACGGCAGCCCCCTGAAGATTATGAATGGCTCCGCGGTCGACGCGCTGCCGGAGCATCGGAGACCCTGGATGACCGTGGATGAAGTGAGTCGGGTGATCTCGCCCGGCATGGTCCTCGACGCCGATCTGGAAGGCGAGGCCCTGCTGGCGGCCGTGCAGCGGGTGCCGGCGTCGGAGTACCTCGTCAAGCAGGCGGGCCGCCCGGTCGGCGTGCTCGCGATGGTGGATCTCGTCGCCCGTATCGATCCGGCCGCCGCCGCCCGCATGGTGGCGTCCCGGTGAGCGCCCCGCCCGACGAGTCGGTGTCCCCGGGGCAGGTGCCGTCCCTGGCCGGCGGTTACGCTCCGCCTCCGACCGGCTCCGCTCATCGCCGAGGCCTGTTCACCAAGGGTGACCGGGTGCAGCTGACTGATCCCAAGGGGCGCCGGCACACCGTCGTCCTCGAACCGGGCAGGCAGTTTCACACCCACCGGGGAGCCGTCGAGCACGACGCCCTGCTCGGCAGGCCGGAGGGGATCGTCGTCACCAGCACGGGTGGTACCGACTACCTGGCGCTGCGCCCGCTGCTCGTCGACTTCGTGCTGTCCATGCCGCGCGGAGCGACCGTGGTGTACCCCAAGGACGCGGCGCAGATCGTCACCTACGCGGACATCTTCCCGGGCGCCCGGGTGCTGGAGGCCGGCGTCGGGTCCGGGGCGCTGGCGTGCTCGCTGCTGCGTGCCATCGGCGACTGCGGGCGTCTGGTCTCCTACGAGCGGCGCGCGGACTTCGCCGAGATTGCCCGGCGCAACATCGAGGCGTTCTTCGGCGGCCCGCATCCCGCCCACACCGTGCTGGTCGGGGAGCTGGCCGAGACGACCGAGCGTGACGTCGACCGGGCCGTCCTCGACATGCTCGCGCCCTGGGAGGTCGTTGACGCCGTCAGCGCGGCGCTGGTGCCCGGCGGGGTGGTCTGTGCCTACGTCGCTACCACCACCCAGCTTTCCCGGATCGTCGAGACGCTACGGGCACACGGCACGTTCACGGAGCCTGCGGCGTGGGAGTCGATGATGCGGGACTGGCACGTCGAGGGTCTGGCCGTGCGGCCTGGCCACCGCATGGTCGGCCACACCGGTTTCCTGGTAACCGCGCGGCGCCTCGCCGAGGGGGTCGCTCCTCTGGTGCGCCGCCGCCGGCCGGCGAAGGGCGCGCCGATCGGGATCGCCCCTGCCCCCGGGACCGCCCCCGAGCCCAGGTCCGAGACCGAGCGGCCCCGGGACGCCGACCCAGGGTCGGCGACGATCCAGCCGATGTGACGTATCCCATGGGGTCCCATGGGGCAGGCCATTCCCATGTGGTCCCATGGGGCAGGCCGTGGTCGCGAGTGTGCCGGCCGGGCGGGCCCATCGTCAGCCGACGGGCCCGCCGGCCTCCAGCGTGCCGTCGGGGCGTTCCACGTAGATGCACGTCCCCGGACACTCGTCGGCCGCGTCGACCACCGCGTCGACGAGCGGCAGCGGCACCGGGACGTAGGCGCCGGGCTGCGTCTGCAGCTCGCCCGCGCTGTCCTTGACGTAGGCCAGACCGTCGACGTCGAACTCGAAGACGGCGGGAGCGAGTTGCGCGCACAGACCGTCGCCGGTGCAGGCATCCTGGTCGACCCGCACCCGCAGGTCTGCCGAAACGCCCGGCTTCGCCGGAGTTGCCACAGGGCTCCGATCTTCTGTCAGCATGGCACTGTAACCCGCTGTTTACGGCAAAGCTGGATCGTCCTTGCCCGACCGGCCTGCCAGCGGCGGTCACAACGGTAGTGTGGGTGCGTCCCGGTCAGCACGGGGGAGGTGGAGGCGCAGTGTCCGGTCCCCGTTCGGGCTCTGGCTCCGATAGGAGCACGGGTCGTCCAGGTGATGCCGAATCACGGCGGTCGGCGTACGAGAAGGAAACACACGAGCTCACGACGCAGGTCGCCTTCCTGGAAGAGGAAGTGGCCATGCTGCGGCGTAAGTTGTCCGAATCGCCCAGGCAGCTCAGGGTGCTGGAGGAACGGCTCGCGGAGATCCAGGCGGAGTTGTCGGCTGTCACGGGACAGAACGACAGGCTCGTCGCGACTCTCCGCGAGGCGCGAGACCAGATCGTCACCCTGAAGGAGGAGGTCGACAGGCTCGCGCAGCCGCCCAGCGGCTACGGGATCTTCGTCTCCTCCTACGACGACGGCACCGTCGACGTGTTCACTCAGGGCAGAAAGCTCCGGGTGACCGTGTCGCCGAGCGTCAACATCAGTGATCTCTTGCCCGGCCAGGAGGTCATGCTCAACGAGGCGCTGAACGTGGTCGAGACGCGCGCGTTCGAGCGGCAGGGTGAGATCGTCCTACTCAAAGAGGTCCTCGAGGGCGGGGACCGGGCGCTGGTGCTCGGTCACACCGACGAGGAGCGGGTGGTCATGCTGGCCCAGCCGCTTCTCGATGGACCGATCCGGTCCGGGGACTCGTTGTTGATCGAGTCCCGTTCCGGCTACGCCTTCGAGCGGATTCCCAAGTCCGAGGTCGAGGAGCTCGTCCTCGAAGAGGTTCCCGACATCGGCTACGAACAGATCGGCGGCCTGAAGAGCCAGATCGAGTCGATCCGGGACTCGGTCGAGCTGCCGTTCCTGTACAAGGAGCTCTACCGGGAGCATCAGCTCAAGCCACCGAAGGGTGTGCTGCTCTACGGCCCGCCCGGCTGCGGCAAGACGCTGATCGCCAAGGCGGTCGCCAATTCGCTGGCCAAGAAGGTCGAGGCGAAGACCGGCGGCCAGGGCACCGGTCGGGCGTTCTTCCTGAATATCAAGGGTCCCGAGTTGCTCAACAAGTTCGTCGGCGAGACCGAGCGGCAGATCCGGCTGGTGTTCCAGCGGGCGCGTGAGAAGGCGTCCGAGGGAATGCCGGTGATCGTGTTCTTCGACGAGATGGACTCGATCTTCCGGACCCGTGGCTCGGGGGTGTCCTCGGACGTGGAGAACACGATCGTCCCGCAGCTGCTCAGCGAGATCGACGGCGTCGAGCAGCTCGAGAACGTCATCGTGATCGGCGCGTCCAACCGCGAGGACATGATTGATCCGGCGATCCTGCGGCCGGGTCGGCTCGACGTGAAGATCAAGGTGGAGCGGCCCGATGCCGAGGCGGCTCGGGACATCTTCGCCAAGTACGTCGTGCCGGAGCTGCCGCTCTACCCGGATGACCTGGCCGAGTTCGGCGGTAACCGGGAGGCGACCGTTCAGGCCATGATCCAGCGCGTGGTCGAGCGGATGTACGCGGAGAGCGAGGAGAACCGTTTCCTCGAGGTGACCTACGCCAACGGCGACAAGGAGGTCCTGTACTTCAAGGACTTCAACTCCGGCGCGATGATCGAGAACATCGTCGCCCGGGCCAAGAAGATGGCGGTCAAGGAGCACATCGAGGGCGGGCAGAAGGGGCTGCGCATGCAGTACCTGCTCGCCGCCTGCATGGACGAGTTCAAGGAGAACGAGGACCTCCCGAACACGACCAACCCGGACGACTGGGCCCGGATCTCCGGGAAGAAGGGCGAGCGGATCGTCTACATCCGCACGCTCGTCACCGGAACGAAGGGTACCGAGGCCGGCCGTTCGATCGACACGATCGCGAACACCGGCCAGTACCTGTAACGGCCGCAGTATTACCTGTAACGGCTGGTATCTGTAAGGGGCTCGGGTCCCGTGTCCCGCCCAACGGCGGGACACGTGCCACCGCCGTGACCCCGGGGTCACTCGGCCCCGGGGTCACAGCGGTGCTCTGGGTGGCATCGCGGCGTTGCGTTGGGCATCGCGGCACTGGCACCCCTGGGTGTATCCTCCCGCCCGCATCCGCGGTGGACGCCGGTCGGTCGGACTACCGTGTCGCCACCGAATTCTGACGATAGGCGTGGCTGCGGACGTGTCATCCCGAGCGGCCCAGAGCAAACAAGGCAGACGTCCGGCTAACCGACCGCCCGTGTAGCACCTACGCTTGCAGAGTGAGCGCGCGTCGGATCATGGGGATCGAGACCGAGTACGGCGTATCGGTGCCCGGTCAGCCGAACACCAATCAGATGTCGGCTTCGTCGTTGGTGGTGAACTCGTATGCCAGTCGAACGTCGGCGCCGGGCAGCCGCGCCCGATGGGACTTCGAGGAGGAGTCACCGCTGCGCGACGCCCGGGGCTTCGAACTGCCCCGCGAGCCGGCGGTCGATCCGAGCGCCCCGGCCAACGAGGACGATCTCGGCTTGGCCAACGTCATCCTGACCAGCGGGGCGCGGCTCTACGTCGATCATGCGCACCCGGAGTTCTCCTCGCCCGAGGTCACCAACCCTCGCGACGCCGTGCTGTGGGACAAGGCCGGGGAGCGGGTGATGGCCGAGGCCGCCCGCCGGGCGTTGTCCGTGCCCGGCTCCAAGCCGGTCTATCTCTACAAGAACAACACCGACAACAAGGGCGTCTCGTACGGATGCCATGAGAACTACCTGATGGCACGGTCGACGCCCTTCGGGGAGATCGTCCGTAACCTCACCCCGTTCTTCGTCTCCCGTCAGGTCGTCTGCGGGGCCGGGCGGGTCGGGATCGGCGTCGACGGCCGGGAGCCGGGGTTCCAGATCAGCCAGCGGGCCGACTTCTTTGAGGTCGAGGTGGGGCTCGAGACCACGCTGAAGCGGCCCATCATCAACACCCGGGACGAGCCGCACGCCGACCCGGAGAAGTACCGCAGGCTGCACGTCATCATCGGCGACGCGAACATGAGCGAGGTCGCCACCTACCTGAAGGTGGGAACGACCTCCCTGGTCCTCTCGATGATCGAGGACGGCTGGTTCACCGCGGACCTGTCGGTGGACGGGCCCGTGGCGGCGCTGCGGGCGATCTCGCACGATCCCTCCCTCAAGCATCTGGTTACTCTGCGCGACGGTCGTCGGATGACCGCGGTGCAGCTGCAGATGGAGTACTTCGAGCAGGCCCGCAAGTACGTCGAGGACCGGTTCGGTGCCGACGTCGACAGCCAGACCGCCGACGTGCTCTCCCGCTGGGAGTCGATCCTCGGCCGCCTCGAGGTCGACCCGATGAGCTGCGTCCGCGAGCTTGACTGGGTCGCGAAGCTGTCGATCCTGGAGGGCTACCGGTCGCGGGACGGCCTGGCCTGGGACTCGCCGCGGCTGGAGCTCGTCGACCTGCAGTACCACGACGTCCGTCCGGACAAGGGCCTCTACAACCGCCTGGTGGCCCGGGGCCGGTTCGATCTCGTCGTCAGCGAGGAGGAGGTCACCCGGGCGATGACCGAGCCTCCTGAGGACACCCGCGCCTTCTTCCGGGGCCGCTGCCTCGCGCTCTACCCGCAGCAGGTCGCCGCTGCGTCCTGGGACTCGGTCATCTTCGACATCGGTCGGGACTCGTTGCAGCGGGTGCCGACGCTGGAGCCGCTGCGCGGCACGAAGGCGCACGTGGGCGAGCTGCTCACCCGCTGCCCCACGGCGAGTGATCTGGTGGACGCGCTCGCCGGCCGCTGAAAGCCGGCGCCGATCCCGGTCGGGAGAGCCGGCGCCGATCCCTGGCAGGAGGTTCACGTTGCGCCCTGGGCGGACGTCGCGACGTAGCGGCCGGTTCGTGATGGAGTGGACCTCTCACCGATCGAACGGATGGTGTCGGTGGGGCGGGATAGTGTCGCGCCAGGCGATCGAAGGAGGGCTTCATGGCCACCAGGGACAGCGGCGGCGGGCAGCAACGCGCGGACCGTCGGGCGGAGGAGATCGACGACGTCGCGACCGAGGACACGAGTGCCTCCGACCTCAAGGAGCGGCACGAGAAGCTGTCCGAGGACGTCGATTCCCTGCTCGATGAGATCGACGACGTCCTGGAGGAGAACGCCGAGGAGTTCGTGAAGGGCTATGTCCAGAAGGGCGGCCAGTAACGGCCGTCTGGTAGCCGGCGGTATCGGGCGCCGTGGATGACGCCCGGCGGTGGTAGCTCTGGCGGGGTCGACGCCGCCGGGTGAGGCCGCGTTCCGCGGGGGTCCGGCGCCGCACCGCCCGTGTGCCCCGGTGCAGGTCGGCGGGCTGCACGCGCGGCCGTGACCGCCTTCCCGGCTGACCCGTTCGACCGGCCTGCCCGCCAGCTTCGGGGGGCGATAGCCCTATGTTGTGCTTCATCTGTAACGTCGGGCCGGGAGCCTCGGGGACGCCCCGGGCGCGCGGCCCACGTGACCGACTATCGGAAGGGGGATGCGTGGCTGATCCATTGGGGGCCGCCGGGCGCCTACCGGCTGTGTTCATGACGCCGGGAACATCGTCGTTCGCCGATTTCCTGTCGCGGTCGGCGCCGCACCTGCTGCCGGGGGCCCGGAGTGGCCTGCCGGGGCCGGTCACCG